>NZ_JBHVPD010000002.1:0-125074 GCF_042887525.1 Kitasatospora sp. NPDC057936 | reverse complement strand
GGCGCCCGGGCCCCGCCCTCGCCCCGGCCCGCCCGCCGGCGCGGCTTCTGGCGCCCGGGGCCCCCGGCCGCCCACCCCCGCCGCCCCCGCGCCCGCCAGCGCCACGACCAACGCCCCGGGCAAGCCCACCTGGTGCCCCACCGTCCCCGACCACCGCGTCGACTGCGACACCATGAGCCGCCCCCTCGTCGACGGCACGCCCCGCCTCGGCACCATCGACGTCGGCTACGCCGTCGTCCGCCACACCCGCCCCGGCCCGGCCAAGGGCACCATCGCCGTCAACCCCGGCGGCCCCGGCGAGACGCTGATCGACCGGGCCGGTCTCGTCGCCGCCGCCCTCGAAGGCGCCCTCGACGACTACGACCTGCTCCTCCTCGACCCGCGCGGCACCGGCAAGTCCGGCCGCCTGCCCTGCAAGGTCACCGAGGCCGACTACCGCTTCGCCCCGCGCGCCGAGCAGCAGGACGCCGTCGCCCGCTGCGCCGAAGAACTCGGCCCCCGCGCCCGCGGCTACACCAGCGCCGCCACCGCCGACGACATCGACGCCGCCCGCGCCCGCCTCGGCGCCCCCAAGCTCGTCCTGTACGGCCTGTCGTACGGCACCTACCTGATGCCCGTCCTCGCCGACCGCCACCCCGACCGCGTCGAGTCCATGGTCCTGTCCGGCGCCTACCCCGTCGACTTCGACCCGCTGGTCCGCGCGACCGCCCGGCACGTCTCCGAGACCCTGCGCCGGATCTGCGAGCGCAGCGGCGCCTGCGACCCCGACACCGCCGTCCGTAACCTCGCCACCGTCGCCGCCAAGCTGCGCACCCGGCCCCTCGACGTGACCGCGACGCTCGGCGGCACCCCGCGCACCATCGCCTTCACCGAGGACAAGCTCGCCAATCTCCTCTACGAGCCCGCCAGCCGCGGCATCGGCTCCCATCCCGCCGAGCGCTCCCTGCTCGGCGACCTGCCCGCAGCCCTGCACGCTTCGGCCAACGGCGACGACGGCCCGCTGGCCGCGCTGGTCCGCGCCGAGATGGAGCACACGAGCACCGAGGACCAGGCCTCGTTCCTCGCCGTCACGTGCAACGACTACGTCCGCGCGTGGGACCACGACGCCCCGCTCGCGCAGCGCCGCCGGCAGTACCAGCGCGCCCTCTCCGCCGCGAACCCGGCCGACTTCGGCGCCTTCAGCCCCAAGGGCTGGACCGAGGGCCAGAGCGACGGCGGCGACAACTGCCTGACCTGGCCGCGCAAGAACACCGCCCAGCCGCAGGACGTCGACCTCGACCTGCCCGACGTCCCCGTCCTCGTGCTCTCCGGCGACCTCGACACCAACACCCCGGAGGCCAACTCCCGCCGCTCGGCGGCCCGGTTCCGCCACAGCACGTTCGTCTCGGTGCCGAACGCCGGCCACGTCCCGGAGCTGGAGTCGACCGGCTGCACGCTGGCGATCTCCACCCACTTCATCCGAACCGGCGAGCCCGGCGACACGTCCTGCCTCGCCGCGATCCCGCCGATCGCCGTCGCACCGGTCGCCCGCTGAGGGCAGCACCGCACCACCGCAAGACGGCACGACCGCATAGCCGTACGACCACCCTGGCCGTACGACCGCATGACCGACCGGGCCGCGCCACGTGCGCGGCCCGGTCAGCTCGCGCGGACCAGCTCGGCCCGCAGACGCCCGGTCTGCTGCTCGTACGCGGTCCGCGCCTGCTCCAGCAGCCGGGCCCACGAGTCCACCGTCGGACGCCGCCGCAGCAGGGCCCGCCGCTCGCGGTCCGTCATGCCGCCCCAGACGCCGTGCTCGATCCGCTCGTCCAGTGCGTACGCCAGGCACTCGGTGCGCACCGGGCACCCGGAGCACACCGCCTTCGCCCGGTTCTGCGCCGCGCCGTCGACGAAAAGCTCGTCCGGATCCGCCGTACGGCAGATCCCGCGCTTGGCCCAGTCCGTGTCCTCCACGTCGATCCCCTCCCCAGGGCTCGCAATACCACCCGGCCCTGACAGTTGATCACGGACCGGGTCGTCGACACTACGCACCGCCCCAGCCCCCACGGAAGCGGCACCTCACCCGATCGGGTGAATCTACCGGACTAGTGAATTTCCGGACCGGGCGCCCCTCACACCGCGCAGCCCGTCCGGACGGTCCACCGTGCCCGGCCGCCCGCGCCCGATCGTGTGAGGCGGGTGCCGCCCGGGGCGGTGGCTCGTTGGTGGGGTGTGGCTGACGAGACGCGGTACGGGCGGGGGCGGACGCCGGTGGTGTGGGCGCTGGCGGTGCGGGAGGTGGAGGACGGGCCGCCGCTCGCGGAGGTCGTGGTGGAGGTCGGGCCCGGGCTGCACGCGGATCTGCTGGCCAACGCCGTCGAGAGCGGGTTCGTGCTGGCCGCCGGTGAGCCGCCGGCCACGAGCGGGGCCGTCGAGGTCGGCGGCGGGCGGCTGGAGCGGCTGGCGCTGGTGGGCGGGCGCGAGGTGTGGCAGCCGGACGAGGTGGTCGCGGCCTCGCCCACCTGGCTGGCGGCGGCCGTGGGCCGGGGCGGGGCCGTCGTGGTCCTGGTGCCGCCCGGCACGTGGCCGCCGGGGCTGATGGAACTGGATCCCGAGGTCCGGCTGGAGGTGTTCACCCGGCGCCTGGAACAGGCGCGCACCGAGGGCCGGGTCCTGCACGGAATGGCGTCGCTGAAGCGGCTGCCTCCGGAGTGAACTCCATTACGGCTTAAGGCCTTTCGCCCTCGCCCTCGGTGTCGATGTGCGGCAGGATCCGGTCCAGGAAGCGCGGGGTCCACCAGGCCGCCGGACCGAGCAGCGTCATGACGGCGGGGACGAGCAGCAGCCGGACGATCGTGGCGTCCACGAGGACGCTGACGGCCAGTCCGAGGCCCATCATCTTGATCACGATGTTGTCGCTGACGATGAACGCCGCGAAGACGCTCACCATGATCAGCGCCGCGCAGGTGATCACCCGGGCGGTGATCTCCAGCGCGTGGGCGACGGCGTCCTGGCTGCGGCCCGTGCGCAGCCAGGCCTCGTGGACGCGCGAGAGCAGGAAGATCTCGTAGTCCATGCTCAGACCGAAGACGATCGCGAACATCATCATCGGCACGTAGCTCTCGATCGGGACCTTGCCCGAGACGCCGAGCGCGGGCCCGCCCCAGCCCCACTGGAAGACCGCGACCACGACCCCGTAGGAGGCCGCGATCGAGAGCAGGTTGAGCACGGCGGCCTTGACGGCGACGAGCAGGCCGCGGAAGACGGCGAGGATGATCAGGAAGGCGAGGCCGACGACCACGGCGATGATCAGGATCAGCCGGCTCGACACGATGTCCAGGAAGTCGACCTGGGCCGCGGTGTTGCCGGTGACGTAGGTCTTCGCGCCGGTGCCGGCCACCGCGTCCGGCAGGGCGGTGTCGGAGAGGTGGTTGACGAGGTCGGTGGTGGCGCGGTCCTGGGGAGCGGCCGCCGGGATGACGGTGGCGAACAGCACGTCGCCGTCCGGGCTGGTCTGCAGCGGGGTGGTGCTGGCGGCGCCGGGCAGGCCGGTGAGGGCCTGCTGCACGGCGCTCTGGACGGTCGGCCGGGTCTCGGCGGGCACGGCGCTCTGGTCGACGACGGCCGTGAGCGGGCCGTTCGAGCCCGGGCCGAAGGCCTGGGACATGAGGTCGTAGGCGCGCCGGTCGGTGAAGTCGGGGGAGTCGGCGCCGTCGCCGATGTGCCCGAGCTGGATGGAGAGCAGCGGGATCGACAGGACCGCGAGCGCCACCACCCCGGCGATCAGGTACTGCCACGGGCGCGCCTCGACCCGCCGGGCGTAGCGGTGCCAGGCCCCGCCCTCGTCATCGCCGCCCTCGCCACCGCCGGCCTCGGCGATCGGGCGGCGGACGGTGAAGCGGTCCATCCGGCGGCCGATCAGCCCCATCAGGGCGGGCAGCAGGGTGAGCGCGCCGAGCACCGCCGACACGACGGTGACGGCCGCGGCGGCCCCGAGCTTGGCGATGAACGAGATGCCCGACACCGAGAGCCCGGACAGCGCGATGATCACGGTGCAGCCGGAGACCAGCACCGCCCGGCCGCTGGTCGCCACCGCCTGCCCGGCGGAGGCGACCGGGTCCACCCCGTCCATCAGGTTCTGCCGGTGACGGGTGAGCAGGAAGAGCGCGTAGTCGATGCCGACGCCGATCCCGATCATCGTGGCCAGTGTCGGGGCGACGGTCGCGAAGGTGGACAGCGCCGCGACCAGCCCCAGCACCCCGAGGCCGACCACCGCCGCGAACAGGGCCGTCAGCAGCGGCAGCCCGGCCGCGATGGCGCTGCCGAACCCGACCAGCAGCACGACGATCGCGACCGCGAAGCCGATCACCTCGCTGGCCCGGTCGTCCGGTGCCGGCCGGGCCAGCTCGCCCAGCGGCCCGCCGTACTCCACCTGGACCCCGGCCTGCCGCAGCGGCTGGACTGCCGCGTCCACGCCGGTCAGGTACTCGGTGCCGAGCAGGGCCGGCGCGGTGTCGAAACGGACGGTGATGTACCCCGTCAGCCCGTCGGCGGCCAGCGGCCCGCCGGGCGGGGCGGGCTGCCCGGGCGGCGGCAGCGGGCTCTGCACCGAGAGCACGTGCGGCAGCTGCTGGAGCGAGGCGACCGTCTGGGCGATCTGCGGCTGGAACCCGGCCAGCTGGGCGGGGTCGTGCAGCACCACCTGGGAGCTCGTGCCCGCGGCGGCCGGCACGTGGGCCGTGAGGAGGTCCCGGCCCTGCTGCGCCTGCGTGCCGGGGAGCGAGAAGTCGTCCGAGTAGGTCCCGCCGACCGTCTTGTTGGCGGCCTGGACGCCGGCCAGGGCGACGATCCACAGCACGATGACGAGCACCGAGTGGCGCGCGCACCACTCACCGAGGCGGCGCAGGCCCGCGCGCCTGGCCGGCTGTGCTGCGGCTGAGGGGGCGCGGCGTGCGGACGGCGGCATGGGCGTCTCCCGGGTCTTCTGCGCGGTGGTGCGGCCGAACCGGCGCAGTGTTCCCGGGAGGGCCGGGCCGGGCACCGGTACCGGCGGGTAGTCGCCCCGACGGCTTCGGCTGCTCCGGCACCCGGCCCACCCGGGTGGCGCGCTCGCGGTCCCTTCCATCCGCCCCGCGGGCGTCAGGGCTGCGCGGGACCGCCGAGCTTCGGGGCCGGGACGGGTGCCGCGGCACCGATCAGGACGACCATCTCGTGGCCGCCGGGGTTGGTCTGGATCGGGACGGTCCGCCAGTTGTTGGCCAGCCAGACGTTGCCGGAGGGGTCGATCTGGACGCCCGTGTTGCGCTCCAGCCCGTCGCTCGTGTAGCCGGTGCCGGCCGGGGAGATGGGCTGGCCGGTGCGGTACCCGGGCGGGCAGGCGGCGAGGTTGACGCCGCACAGCCGGGCGACGCGGTGGCCGCCGAAGTTGGCGACCCACACCGTGTCGTCACCGTCGACGGCGACGCCCCAGGGCAGGAACAGACCGCCGTTGGTGAACGGTTCGGGCGCCGGGGTGCCGTCGGACCCGATGAACGTCACCGAGGTGCCCGGGCGCGGGCCCGCCTCGGTCGCCACCGCGTTCGCGAGGTCGTCCACGGAGCTGTTCCCGCAGGGCACCGGCAGGATGCCGCTGTTGCTCACCCACGCGTTGCCCCGGCTGTCGGTGGCGACGCCCAGCGGCTTGCTCAGGCCGCCGCCGGAGACCGTCGGCCCCGGGGTGCCGTCCGGGCCGACGACCTGGACGGTGTCGCTGCCGTTCCCGCCGACCCAGAGCCGCCCGGCCGGGTCGACGGAGGTGCCGAACGGCTTCTGGACACCGGGCGTGGCGATCTCCCGGGCGCGGGTCGCGTCGCCGTCCGGGATCCGGGCCACGCTGTCGCTGCCGCAGTTGGCCACCCAGACCGTGCCGGCACGGTCGGCGGACATGCCCTGCGGCTGGGCGATCCCGGCGCCGCGCCAGCCGTCCGGCGGGGACAGCGGGGTGCCGTCGGGGGCGAACTGGGAGACGCTGCGTTCGAGCCGGGTCGGGTCGATCGGACAGCCGCGGCCCTGGAAGCCGAAGTTGCCGACCCAGGCGCTGCCCTTCGCGTCGACGGTGACCCCGAACCCGGCGCCGTACAGGCCGCCGCCCTGGTAGGGCGCGCCGGGGGCGTCCTGGCCGGTGGGGGTGAACTTGAGGACGGTGCGGCCGCCGCAGGTCGGGACGAGCCGGTCGGCCTTGTAGACGTAGTTGTTGGTGATCCACGCGTTGCCGTCGGCGTCGAAGGCGAGGTTGCCGGGGCCGTCGACCTCGTGGCCGTTGCCGTCGTAGCGCAGGGCCACGGTCCAGGCGTCGGGGGCGGCGGGGAGCGCGGGCCCGTAGCGCGGGGTGGTCGCCGCGAGGTCGAAGAGGGCGGCGGCGTTGTTCCCGGGGTCGTGCGCGATGTCGACGGCGGCCTGCAGGGTGGTGCGCGGCCGCTCGTGGCCGGGGCGGCGGGCCAGGTCGAGCAGCCGGTCGCAGGCGTCGCCGGTGACGCAGGAGGCGAGCAGGTCGGCCAGGGTGTTGAACTCCGCCATGGTCGAGGTCTGGGAGCCGTTCGGCGGGGCGGCGAGCGGCGCGGCGATCTCGCCGGTGCCCGTGTCGGCCAGGTTGTGCGCGACGGCGGCCGCGTTCTGCAGGCCGGGGTAGGTGCCGGTGACGCCGTCCGGGCCGGTGAAGCGCGCGAGCGCGTAGGCGGTGGCGACGGTGGTCCGCTCGTTGACGACGAGCTCGGGCGGCGCGGCGGCCCCGCTGAGCACGGCGGCGAGCGCCACCGCGGAGTGTGCGGTGCCGCGCCGCTCCCGCCCGAAGTCGGCGACCACGTACAGCACGGCGCGCGGGTCCTCCGGGCGGCGGTAGTCGAGCGTGAACCGCCCGTCCGCCGCACTCCGCGCCCTGCCCAGCACCCGCGGCCGGCTGCCCTCGCCGTCCCCGGCCTGGTACAGCGTCACCTGGGCCCCGCCCAGCGGCCCGTCACCGCCGCGCACGACCCCGCACTGTTCGGTGGGCTCCCAGCCCGCCGCGACCGCGTGGGACGGCCCGGCGGCGAGCTGGGCGAGGAGGGCGGCGGCGATCAGGGCACCGCGACGTCTGCGCATGGGGGCTCCATTCGGTGAAGGGGGATCATCGGAGGGGGACGGGCCGCCCGCCGCCCTCCTACCTGCCACATCCCGGCCCGCCCGCACGCGACCGGCCGCCGGACACGGCGGAAATTGCCCGGGACGGGCGAGACCCGCCCGCCGAGGCGGCCCCGTGTGACCGGCATCACGCGCCGGGGATCGAACTTCCGCGCCCGCCGTGCATCCAGTCCGTGTCAGCCATCCACCCTCACCATCTCAGCGAGGTTCCTTCCCATGGGTTATCTGCGCGGATTCGTCCCCTGGATCGTCTCCGGGGCCGTCTCGTCCTTCGACTGGCGCTGGGGCGCGCTCGGCGGGCTCGCGTCGGGACTGCTGCTCCTGCTCCAGGACCGGCGGCGCGGGGTCGGCCTCGACGCGCTCGTCCTGGAGGTCAGCGCCGTCGTCTACTTCGCGGCCGTGGGCGCGGTGGCCCTCGCCGCGCCGCACGCGGCGCTGTCGAAGCCGGCCGGCATCCTCTCGTTCGCCTGGCTGGCCGTCACCGCCTGGGGCTCCCTGGCGCTGCGCCGCCCGTTCACGCTCGGCATCGCGCGGCGGCGCACGCCCCGCGAGTACTGGGACCGGCCGGAGTTCATCGCGGTCAACAACCGCATCACCGCCGCGTGGGGCGCCGGGTTCACGTTCATCGGCGTGAGCCTGGCCGTCGGCGGCGCGGTCCACGCCCCGGCCTGGGTCGGGATCGCCGCCCACGTCGCCGGCCTGGCCGGCCCGGCGGTCTTCACGAGGGTGCATCCCGCCCGCGCACGGGCGCGGCTGCTCGCGCGGGCGGTGCCCGTCCCGCAGGAGCAGTAGCCGCCGGGGCGCGGCGCCCGGCGTATCGTCCTCCGGAAGGCCTCAACCGGCCTGGCGCGCAAGGTCTTCCCGGAGGCGTACGGACGATGGCACCGCTCACCACCACCTCCACCACGTCCACCACCGCTTCCGCCTCTGCCGACGACGCGGCGCTCACGCGCCGCACCCAGGCCGGCGACACGGCGGCCCTCGGGCTGCTCCTGACCCGCCACCAGGCGGCGATGCGCGCCGTCGCGCTGCGCCTGCTCGGCTGCGGACCGGACGCGGAGGACGTGGTGCAGGACGCCGCGCTGGCGGCCCTGCGCCGCATCGGCGACGTCCGGGACCCGGCGGCCGTCGGGGCGTGGCTGAGGGCCGTCGTCCGCAACGCCTGCCGCATGCGACTACGCGATTCGCGCGAGACACTCGGCCTGGACGAGCGCGACCTCGTCCGGCTGCGCGGGCACGAGCAGTCACCGCCAGAGCGGTTCATCGAGCAGCACGCGATGCGGGACTGGATCTGGGGCGCAGTGGAGGAACTGCCGCCGCAACTGCGGCTGGTGCTGATGCTGCGGCACTTCAGCGGCATCACCTCCTACCAGGAGATCGCCGCCGTGTGCGAGGTGCCGGTCGGCACGGTCCGCAGCCGGCTCAGCCAGGCGCGCGCGAAGATGGCGAAGGCGCTCGAAACGACCGCCGCGCGGGCGCACGACGACGCCTCCGCCCTCGCGGAGGAGAGCCGGCACGAGGCGGTGGCGACGCTGGAGGCGTCGGCGCGCGGCCATCTGCCCCGGGAGATCCTGGAGTTGTGGCCGGACCAGGCCGAGATGACCGGCCGCTTCGGCCGGCCGGGGGAGCGCGTGCACCCGTTCCCGGTCATGCGGCAGGTGCGGGAGAAGGGCGTGCGCCAGCACGTGCGGCACGTGGTGGCGAGCCGGGACATCACGATCTGGGAGATGGACGTCGTCAACCCCGCCGGCGCCGCCGACCCCTGCCCGCCGACGCTGGCGTGGCTCATGTTCCGCCGCGACCGGCGGGTCCAGCGGCTCCAGGTGGTCTTCCCGGGGCGGCCGGTGAGCGGATGAGGGGTCGGTCGGCGGGCGGGCAGCGGCCGCTTCAGGGGCCTCAGGGGCCTCAGGGGCTTCAGGGGGCGATGGTGGCGTGCATCTCCCACACCAGGATCTCGGCGGGTTCGGTCGCGGTGACCTTCTGGCCGCCGGTCGCGGTGAAGCGCACGGCGTCGCCCGCGGTGAGCGGGCCGGCGCCTTCGAGGACGACGTCGCCGCGGGCGACGAACAGGTGCAGGAAGGGGGCGTCGGGCAGTTCGACGTCCTGCCCGGGGCGCAGCCGGGCGACGTGCAGGGCGGCGTAGCGGTTCTTGATGCGGATGGCGGACGCGCCGTCGTGCTTGGCCATCCCGGAGGCGACCGGGAGCAGGTCGCCGGACAGCAGCTCGTCGTCGATTTCGAGCTGCTCGTAGCCCGGCGTGATGCCGCTCTCGTCGGGGACCACCCACATCTGGATGAAGTGGACGGGGTCGGTGTGGACGTCGGTGCCGCCCAGGCGCCAGGAGTCGTTCTTCTCGGAGTGCAGGATCCCGCTGCCGGCGCTCATGCGCTGGGCGAGCCCGGGGTAGATCACGCCGGAGTGGCCGGTGGAGTCCTGGTGGACCAGGGAGCCCTTCATCACCCAGGTGACGATCTCCATGTCGCGGTGCGGGTGGGTCTCGAAGCCGCTGCCCGGCCGGACGGTGTCGTCGTTGTTGACGAGCAGCACCCCGTGGTGGGTGTTGGCGGGGTCGAAGCGGCCACCGAACGAGAAGGAGTGCTTGGAGTCCAGCCAGTCGATCTTGGTCGAGAGGCGCTCGTCGGAGCGGCGGACGTCGATGCGGGGGAGGTTCGCGGCGGTGCTCATCTCGTGGTCCTTTCGGCTGGTCGCCCGGCGGCGGCCTTCGGGTGCCCGGTGGTGCCTTCGTCACGCCCAACATAGTTCATCGTTCAACTATTCCGTGGGACGGCGGCGCGAAGTTGCGGTGCCGGAAGATCGCCGAACGAGGTCGGAAGGCAGCACAGTGCCGGAATCGAAGCGCCGCGTCTTCTGCGTGCTGGACACGGACGGCGGCGGTCG
The DNA here is from genome assembly GCF_042887525.1 of Kitasatospora sp. NPDC057936. Lineage (NCBI taxonomy): Bacteria > Bacillati > Actinomycetota > Actinomycetes > Kitasatosporales > Streptomycetaceae > Kitasatospora > Kitasatospora sp. NPDC057936. The sequence goes on along the minus strand of NZ_JBHVPD010000002.1, from coordinate 115,042 downwards.
GCTGGGCGGGGACGAGTTCACCCGCTTGCCACTGGCAGCGTCACCCGTGAGGGCGGACGGTTCGCCCGGGATACGCTCAAGGCGCCGGTGGCCGCTCCGGCTCCAGGGGTCCCGGGCGTGGCCGGGACCGGAAGCGGGCGCGAAGCGGTCCGGCGGCCGTCAGAGTGCGTACATGGAGGAGTAGGGCGGGGTGATCCGCTCCTGTCGCGAGCCGAAGTCGACCAGGACCGCGGCCTCGGGCCCGTCCTCCACGTCTATGACGCGGCCGAGGCCGAACTTGTCGTGGGTGACGCGGTCGCCCATGGCGAACCGCTTGGGCGGTGCGGCGGGCCGGGCTTTGAAGGGGCTGGTGGGCAAGGGGCGTCGGACTGCCGGTGGTTTTCTCATCGTGGTCAGTATGCTCCGAAAATCGGTGGGACGGGTCTTCCCGGAGAGTCCGAATCGGTGCGGTGTGCGCCGTGGCCGACACGCCCCCTGCCGGGCCCGAAATCAGGACCGGGCCGGACGGTGGCGCGGACGCCTCCAACTGTACTGCCAGGCATGCCGGTTGCCGGCCGGGTCGGAGCGGCGAAGGCGGGCCCGGGCGGGGCGGCCGAAAAATTCGCGCGGAGTGTTCGCCGGGGAGGGTCGGGGCCTGCTACAGTCGAAGTAGTTGCAGTAGTGGTTCCCATGAACTTTGTGTGCGCCTGCTGATTGTCGCAGGCGCATTTTTCGTTTTCCGGCTTTTCGGAGGGTTCTCATCGCGGCGACTCGAAAGTCCGTAATGTGCGGACTTCGGACGGTCTCTTGAAGGGGATTTCTCATGGCCACCGGTACCGTGAAGTGGTTCAACTCGGAAAAGGGCTTCGGCTTCATCGAGCAGGACGGCGGCGGCGCTGACGTCTTCGCCCACTACTCGAACATCAACGCCAACGGCTTCCGCGAGCTGCTCGAGGGCCAGAAGGTCGAGTTCGACGTCACGCAGGGCCAGAAGGGCCCGCAGGCGGAGAACATCCGCCCGCTGTAATTCCGGCCGGGCATTCGTCCGGTAGTGAGGGGCCCGTACCGCGCAATGCGCGGTACGGGCCCCCTAGGCCGTGCGGGTGTTGGTTGACGGGCCGGGCGGGCGGCCGGAAGGCCGGTCGTGCGGAGCGGACGAAGTCCCCGAACTCGGCGTACAACTGGGTGACAGCGGTGTCCACGGCGGGCGAGACGCTGTCGTAGTTGAGGAAGCCGTGGATGAGCCCCGGGTAGACATGCCGGCGCACCGGGACCCCGGCGGCGGCCAGGGCGTCCGCGTAGGCCAGTGCGTGATCGCGCAGCGGGTCGTGCTCGCCGACGCCGATCACCGCCGGCGCGAGGCCCCGGTGATCGGCGGCGAGGAGGGGCGACACCCGGGGATCGGCCGTGGTGGAGGGGTCGCCGCCGGTGTAGAGCTGGATGTCGTGCCGGCACTCGTCGGCCGTCAGGAGATAACCGGTGGCGTTCTCGGTCATCGAGGGGAAATCGGTCCGGCCGCTGAGATCCGTCGCCGGGTAGGCCAGCAACTGGGCCGCGACCGGTGTGCCGTCGTCACGCAGCGCCAACGCCACCGCGGCGGCCAGGTTGGCGCCGGCGCTGTCCCCGGCCAGCGCGAGCACGCCCCCGCCGAACCGGTCGATGCCCGCGGCGACCTCGCGGGCCACGCCCACGCAGTCGTCGTACGCGGCCGGGAACGGGTGCTCCGGCGCGAGGCGGTAGTCGACGCTGACGACCACCGCGTCGAGATCGCGGCAGAGCCGGCGGCAGACGCCGTCGTGCGTGTCCAGGTCGCCGAGGATCCAGCCGCCGCCGTGGATGAAGAGGACGGTCGGCGTCGGGCCGGCGGTGTCCGGGCGGTAGACCCGGACGGGCACGCCGGCGAGGGTGTCCTCGGCGACCGACCCGACGGCCAGGGGCGGGCTGGGCGCCACGGCGAGCGACAGCTGCCGGTTCCCGGCCCGCATCTGCTCCACGGTGGGCGCGGCGGTCGGCGGCGGGCCGTCGAGGCCGAACTTCTGGAGGAGGGCCCGGATACTCGGATCCATCGCCATGATCGCGCGCTCCCTCTCGGACGGTGCTCCGCTGTACCCCGCTCATCCTCGTGCCGCGCGGCGCCGGCTGCGGTCCGGGCGGGGCCGTCCGGGTGAGTCCGAGGGCCGGTCGCCATGACGCCCTGCACTGCGAGTGGTGAGCGAGTTGGTGCTGGAATTCACGGCTGCGGACTTCCGGCCGCCGAGCTCGTCGTGCCCGGCGTCGATGCCGGTGTCCGGGCCGGGCAGGTGGGAGACGTCGAGCTGGCCGACGGGTTTCGCGGTTGTCCCACCGAGGTGTTCACCAGTGTTGTCCTGCGGCCGTGTCCACTTCCTCTGCCACCGCCGGCTGCGGTGTTGCCCGGGCTGGGAACGGGTGATCAGGCTCATGAGCGTGGCGAAGATCGCCGAGGTGACGTTCCCCGCGTACGGCAGCCGACGGCGTTCCGGAGCGGTCGCGGGTGGCTGGACCTCGGGGGTGTCGGCGTCGGGCGGGCCGTCAGGGCGCCGGGCTCTGCGCGCCCTCGACGTCGGCGAGCAGTTTGCGCAGGAGCCCGTCCAGGGTGGCCCGTTCCTCGCCCGAGAGGGCGGAGAGCAGCGCGGTCTCGTTGGCCGCGTGGTCGGTGAAGGCGGCGTCCACGAGGGCGCGTCCGGCCGCGGTGAGGGCGATGCGGACGCTGCGCCGGTCCGCCGGGTCGGTGTGGCGTTCCACCAGGCCCGCCGATTCCAGCCGGTCGATCCGGCTGGTCATGCCGGCCCGCGACATCAGCAGCAGCGCGGCGAGTTCGGAGGGCATCAGTTCGTACGGTGCGCCGGAGCGGCGCAGGGTGGCGAGAACGTCGAACTCGCCGCGCTGGAGGCCGTGTTGCTTGAACACCTCTTCGACGACCCGGCCCGCGAGCAGCGCGAGGCGGCCGAGGCGGCCGACGGTGCCGACCGCCGCCAGGTCGAGGTCCGGGCGCTCCCGGCTCCACTGGTCGAGCATGACGTCCACGTGATCCATGGGGGCATGTTATTCGATGGGAGATAGTTAGACGTAGTACTATCAGCGATGGAACTATCTGAGCGCTCACTGTGGGGAGAGGCCAATGACGTTGATCGGACCGGAAGCCGTGGTGGTACGGGGCGACGAAGCCGAGACCGTCGGAATGCTCGGCGGCAAGGGGCTGTTGCTGGCGGACTCCAGCGCCACCGGCGGCGCCCTGAGCACCCTGCGCGTCACGCTGGGGCGCGGCAGGGACGGCGCCACTCCGCACTACCACGGGGGCTCCTCGGAGCTGTTCTTCGTCGTCGACGGCTCGGCCCAGGTGCTGGTCGGGAACGAGGTGGTCACCGCCCGGAGCGGCGACCTCGTGGTGGTGCCGCCCCATCTGCCGCATGCCTTCGCGGCGGCGCCGGACTCCGGGGCGGACCTGCTGATCGTGATCACCCCCGGGGTGGAGCGCTTCGACTACTTCCGCCTGCTGGAGCGGATCCGCGCGGGCGAGGCGACGGTCGAGGAACTGCTCGCCAAGCAGGACCTCTTCGACAACCACTTCCTGGAGTCGCCGAGTTGGCGCGACGCCCGGGAGGAAGCCGCCCGGTCCGAGCCGTAGACCGCCCGGCACCGAGCCCGGCCCGACACCTGGGGAGGAAACCCGTGACCGACACCCGCACCATCACCAACCCGCGCGGCCTGCACGACCCGACGCCGTTCGGCTACAGCCACGCCGCCTCCGCGCCCGGCGAACCGGTGTTCATCGCCGGCCAGTACGCCTCCGACGCCGACGGTCAGGTCGTGCCCGGCGACTTCGCCGCCCAGGCGGAGCTCGCCCTCGCCAACCTGCGCACCGCGCTCGCCGGGGTCGGCCTCGGCTTCGAGCACGTGGTCCGGCTCGGCTCGTACATCGTCGACCACGACCCGGAGAAGCTGGCCGTCCTCGGCAAGGCCCTGGCCGGGGCCTGGGGCGACCGGCTGCCCGCGCAGACGCTCAGCGGGGTCGCCTCGCTCGCCCTGCCGGGGATGCTCTTCGAGATCGACGCGGTCGCCGTCCGGCCGACGGCGGCGGCGGCGGGCTGACCACCCACGCGCAGGGGTCCCACCGGTCGGCGGAATCCCTCGCCGTACCGCCGCCGTTCGAGCCGGAGCGGACCGCTCACATGGCCCGGGTCGCCGCGCGCAGCCGTCGTTCCATGTCGGGGCCGTCGCTGAGGAACAGCCCCCGCAGGAACGGCAGCAGGGCTCGGACCGCGCGTCGCGGTCCGAGCCCTGCCCCGTGCGGTGCCGCGCTGCGGCGGCGGTGCGTCAGCCCTGTACGGTGTCGCCGTCCGCCTGCCCGGCGCCCTCAGCCTTTTCTGCCTTCTCGCGCATCTTGCGCACCAGCTCTGCCTTCTGGTCGGCTGCACTCTGGCGGTCGAGGTTGCGGTGCGGACCGTTGTTCTGCCGTTCGGCGCGGGACTGCCTCTTGCGCTGGCCGCCGCCCATGCCCACGGGGTTGTTGATGTTCTTGCTCACGGTTGTGGGTTCTCCCGGTGGTGAAGTGAAGTGGTCTACGGATTCATCGGTGGGGGACGGGCGGTGACGTCGAAGGACGTCAGCAGGGGCCCGTCGCGCGCTCACTCGTAAATCGGCGTCTGGAAGAACATGAGAAAGACATTACCCGGTTCCGTCGGCCCTGCACACCAACCTTTTCGCCGCCCCTGCGTCGGCCGGGCCTTCGGCGAGCGCCCGGGGCCGGCCGGTTCCTTCCCTGGGATCCCGCACCTTCGGCGTCGCGTCAGCCCAGGGCCCGGTCGAGGTTGAAGGCGGCGCTGATCAGCGACAGGTGGGTGAACGCCTGCGGGAAGTTGCCCAGTTGCTCGCCGGTCGGGCCGATCTCCTCGGCGAACAGACCGAGGTGGTTGGCGTAGGTGAGCATCTTCTCGAACGCGAGCCTGGCCTCCTCCAGCCGGCCGGCGCGGGCCAGCGCCTCCACGTACCAGAAGGAGCAGATCGAGAACGTGCCCTCGGAGCCGCTCAGGCCGTCCGGGCTGGTGTCGGGGTTGTAGCGGTACACCAGGGAGTCGGAGACCAGGTCCGCCGTGAGCGCGTCCAGGGTGGAGAGCCACTGGGGGTCGGTGGGCGAGACGAACTTGGCCATCGGCATCATCAACAGCGAGGCGTCCAGCTCGCCGCCGTCGAGGGACTGGACGAACGCCCCCCGTTCGGCCGACCAGCCGCGCCGCATGATCTGCCGGTAGATGGCGTCCCGGGACTGCCGCCAGCGGGGCAGGTCGGCCGGCAGGCCGCGGCGGTTCGCCATCCGGATCGCCCGCTCCAGCGCCACCCAGCACATCAGCCGCGAGTACACGAAGTCCCGGCGGCCCGCGCGGGTCTCCCAGATGCCCTCGTCGGGCTGGTCCCAGTGCTCGCAGAGCCAGTCCGCCACCGCGCCGACGTCCTCCCACCCGGCGCTGCTGATCGGCTGCCCCCACTTGTCGGACAGGTAGACGGAGTCGATCATGGCGCCGTAGATGTCGAGCTGGAGCTGGCCGGTCGCGGCGTTGCCGACCCGGACGGGCGCCGAGCCGAGGTGGCCCTCCAGGTGCGCCAGCTCGTACTCGGGCAGTTCGCCGCGCCCGTCGACGCCGTACATGATCTGTAGCGGGCCGCCCGCGCCGGCAGTGCCGGACATGCGGTCGCAGAGGAAGCCCATGAACGCCTCGGCCTCCGTGGTGAACCCGAGGCGCAGCATGGCGTAGACGCAGAAGGCGGCGTCGCGGACCCACACGTACCGGTAGTCCCAGTTGCGTTCGCCGCCGATCCGCTCGGGCAGGCTGGTGGTCGGCGCGGCGACGATCGCGCCGGTCGGCGCGTAGGTGAGGAGCTTCAGTACCAGGGCGGAGCGGTGCACCATCTCCCGCCACCGCCCGTGGTAGCGCGACCCGGCCAGCCAGCGGCGCCAGAACCGGACGGTCGCCTCGAACTGCTCCTGCGCCTCGGCGCACGCGCACGACCGGGTCGGGACCTCGTCGCCGATCCGGTCGAGGGCGAACACGACGGACTCGCCTTCGAGGAGCTTGAAGTGCGACCACACGTCGAGGCCGTCGCTCTCCAGCGGCGCGGTGGCGGTCAGCGCGAGCGTCAGCGACGGCGAGCGGAACACCGCCTCGTGGCCGTCGAGGTGCACGGTGTGCTTCTCGGCGCCGTAGCCGAAGCGCGGGGCGATGCGCGCGGTGAAGGGCAGGACTCCCCGGACACAGATCACCCGCCGGATCAGCCGGTGCCGGGCCGTCTCGGGCGACTCGTCGACGACGGGCATGAAGTCCTGGATCTCCGCGACGCCGTCGGTGGCGAAGAAGCGCGTGATCAGCACGTTCGTGTCCGGGAAGTAGAACTGCCGGGTGCGCGTGGGCACGTCGGCGGCCAGCTGGAACGACCCGCCGCGGTCGGCGTCGAGGATGGCCCCGAACACACTGGGCGCGTCGAAGCGCGGGCAGCAGTACCAGTCGATGGTGCCGTTCGTGCCGACCAGGGCGGCCGTGCGGAGATCGCCGATCAGGCCGTGTTCGGAGATCGGTATGTAGCGGTGGCTGCCCGCCTGCTCGAAGCCATTGGTGTCGAACGCCATGTCGGCCTCCCCGCCGCTGCGACGCGGACCCGGAGATGGAACCTCGCCTCTCATCGTAGATCGCCGCTTCGTGGATCCCCGGTCGAGTCTGCCCCTGGCGCACCCGCCGTGCGCGGCCGTGTACCGGACGTTACGGTCAAGAGCAGGTCAACGACGCTCCCGTCCCGCGCCCAGGAGGTTCCCGTGACAGCCGACGCCGTGCAGGTGGCACCCGAGGTGTACAAGGTCCTCTTCGAGAACGACCGGGTCCGGTTGCTGGAGGCCCGGCTCGGGCCCGGCGTCACGACCGGCATGCACCACCACCGTGCCAACCTCGTCTACAACCTCGCGGACGGGGAGGTGGTCTTCACCGACGAGTCCGGCGGCACCACCGCGGCTTCGCTCACGGCCGGCGGGACGATGTGGTCCCCGGCGGTGAACCACTCCACGCACAACAGCGGAACCACCGAGGTCCGCTCGCTGCTGTTCGAGCTGAAGTAGCTGAAGTAGCCGGCGTGGGTGAAGCGCCTGACAGCCCGCCGTGGCGGCCGGCTGGTGCGGCCAATCGGTTGAACCTGTGCCGCCCGCGTTATTCCTTCCCCCGGTGAGCCGAGGCGTTCCTGACATCTTGTTGGGCGTCGATCCCGGTGCAACGCCGTGCTGTATCGGCCTCGACGACGGCCTCCACAGCGGCTCCCGGAAGGTGTGACCATGCAGGCACCCCCCACCGACAGCACCATCGCGCGTCCACCGCAGCAGTCCGGCCCCGGGAGACGGGTCACGCAGCCGTACCTGCTGCCGCCCGTCGTGGGCAGTGCGTGGTGGATCTGGGGCCTGGCGGGGGCGCTCTTCGCCGTCTACACGACGCTGTCCGTGCGGATCCACGAGCGGATGCTCTCCAACAGCTACGACCTGGGCATCTTCGAGCAGGTGGTCCGCTCCTACGCGGACGGGCACCTGCCCGTCTCCGAGCTGAAGGCGCCCGGCTTCCCCATCCTGGGCGACCACTTCTCCCCGGTCCTGGCGCTGGTGGCCCCGTTCTACTGGGTCTGGCGCACCCCGGAGACACTGCTCGTGGTGCAGGCCGCACTCGTCGCCGTCGGCATGGTGCCACTGGCCTTCTGGGCCCGACGCGCGCTCGGATCGGGGCCCGCCGCGGTGATCGGCGTCTGCTACGGCCTGTCCTGGGGGGTCGCCAGCGCGATCGGCTTCGACTTCCACGAGGTGGCCTTCGCCGTCCCCCTGCTGGCCTTCTCGCTGGCCGCGCTCGGCGACAACAGGCCGCGTGCGGCGGCGTGTTGGGCGCTGCCGCTGCTGCTGGTGAAGGAGGACCTCGGACTCACGGTGGCGGTGATCGGCCTGCTGATCGCCCGGCGGGGGAGCCGGAGGCTGGGGTTCGTCACGGCCGCGGCCGGAGTGGCCGGGTCGCTGTTCGCCGTCCTGGTGGTCCTGCCGGCCTTCAATCCGAGCGGCGACTTCGCCTACTGGTCGTACGTCGACGGCTCGGGCGAGGGGCCGCACGGCGGCCCGGGCGGCGGACCCGACACGGACACCGTCGTGGCGGGCCTGCTGTACAAGGCGACGATCGGCCTGATCACCCCCGAGGCCAAGGCGACGACGCTGGTGCTCCTGCTGGCCATCACGCTGTTCCTGGCGCTGCGCTCCTCGCTCGTGTGGGTCGCGCTCCCGACGGTGGTGTGGCGGTTCTTCTCGGCCAACGCCTTCCACTGGGGCACCGGCTACCACTACTCGCTGGTGCTGATGCCGATCGTCTTCGCCGCCTTCGTCGAGGCCCTGGCCGCCCGGCGCGCACGGGAGGGCAGCGTGCGGCGCCACCTCCTGGGAGCGGCGGCGGTCTGTCTGTTGCTGCTGCCGCAGTTCCCGTTCTGGCAGTTGGTCCAGCCGGTCACCTGGCGGACCGACCCGCGGCTCGCCGTCGCCCGGCGGCTGATGGACCGGATCCCGGACGGCGCCACCGTCCAGGCCTCCACGCTCCTCGTGCCGCAGCTCACCAACCGCACCACCGTCGGCCTCTTCGGCTGGGAACCCAGCCGGCCAGACTCCCAGTGGATCCTTGTGGACACCTGGATGCCGTGGAACAAACGCTGGCCGCTGACGGTCGAGATCGAGCAGAACCGCCTGAACTGGCACCGCGCGCACGGGTACCGCGACGTCGCCCACGAGGACGGCTACGTGCTGCTGACCCGGACCGGCTGAGCGGCGGGCGACCGCCGGCCCCGAGGACTCCGGACGGTCGGGGAGCCTCGGGGCCGGTGCGGTGGCCGGTGTGGCGGCCGGTGTCGGTTCAGACGGTGGCGGGTGCGGCCTGTTCGGCGAACTTCCGGTTGGCCAGGGTCTGTTCACGGTAGAGCCGGGGCAGGTCGGCGGTGGCGAGCAGGCGGTCGCAGGCGTCCAGGGACGCGCGCGCATCCCCGACCCAGTACGCCGTGATCGAGTACTCGAAGAGCAGCCCCCAGCGGTAGACCCAGGGCTCCGTGAACAGCCAGTCGTTCGGTTCGCCACGGTCCAGGCCGGCCCGGGCGAACGCGTGCGCGGCCTGGTACCGCCCCATCAGGCGCAGCCGGGACGAGAGCTGGTAGCAGGCCTCCAGTCGTTGAGGCCGGCTTTCCCAGGCCTGGAGCAGGGCGTCCATAGCCGAGGGCCAGTCGCCGGCGTCCGCGGTCAGCACGCCGACCTGGAGCAGCGCGTAGTAGACCTCCTCCGCCCAGCCGCCCATCCGCGCGCGCCGCCGGTACAGCTCGATCGCCTCGGCGGTGCGCCCGAGGTCGCGCATCGTCTGGGCGAGGTAGAAGACCGCGCGGGCGTTGCCGGGATCGCGCTCCAGGTCCTGCCGGAGCAGGCGGGCGTCCCGTTCGAACTTGTCGGCGCGCGAGCCGCCGTCGGCGAAGTGCTCGATGACCAGCGCGTCGAGGTCGGCGGTGCGGTCGTGCTGGTCCGTCGTCAGGTACTCGTGGGTCGAGCCCTCGTAGCGCCACTCGACGGTGCCGCTCACCAGCCGCTTGATCCGGTACTCCAGATCGGCGGGGTGGCGCAGCATGTAGGAGTCGGCCGTGAGCTCGGGCAGCGGGCCGTCCTGCCGCACGACCATGTCGGCGTCGATCAGCAGCAGGTAGTCGGCCTTGCCGCGGGCGTGGCGGATGTTGAGCGTCCGGTTGTGGCCGAAGTCCGTCCAGGCCTCCTCGTGCAGCTCGCCGGGGATCCCGGCCAGCGCACGGCGGATCAGCTCCTGGGTCCCGTCGGTGGATCCGGTGTCGGAGATCACCCAGGTGTCGACGAGGCCGCGCACCGACGCGAGGCAGCGTTCGATGACCGCCGCCTCGTCCTTGACGATCATGCACAGGCAGATGGTGGGCTTCCGGTCGCCGGAGCGGGACGGACCGGGGACGGGTGCACTGGGCGGGGAGCTGTCAGGTCGTGCCACAACGGCCTCTCGGGATGGGGGGCGGCGGGCTGCGGAGCCGAGCGCGGACCGGGTGCGACCGATCGTGCCGGCCCGGCCCGCGCATCGCGCTGGCGATGCTATTTCGGGCCCGCTCCGGTTCCGCGGTCCAACACGGTGTCAGGCCAACGGGGCCGGGCCATTCGTGTGGTCGCTGTGGGCCGGGCCGGTGACACTCCGGTCCGTCGCCGCCAGGAAGTGCCGTTCCCCGAGGTCAATGGCGGTCATCAGGCGGGGTCACTTCATCCTGCCGATCTCCGATGGACGAGGAGTACTGGGTGTCCTCACACCAAACGCAGATCCGGAAGGCCGCGGTGCCGAACCGCCGCAAACAGCGCGCCGCAGGTGCGGCGCTTCTCATCGCGGCCGTCGTGTCGACCAGCGGCACGGCCTTCGCCGGCGGGATGCACTTCCACTTCCCGCACCCGAGCCACCAGATGTACGGGAACCACGGCGAGGAGGGCTGTCCGCCGGACGAGCACGACTCGTGGGGCGGCGAGCAGTCCCCTGACGGCGGCGAGCAGGGGCCGGGTGGCAGTGAGCAGGGGCCGGACGGCGGTCTGCCGTCGGCCGACGGTGTCCACGACATGGTGCACCAGCTCGCCGGGTCGATGCTCCAGTCGGGCGCCCCGGGCCGGTCGTTCCGTGACGGCGGCGAAGACCACGGAGAGCACGGCGACCACGGCGAGCACGCCCACGACGGTCACCACGGCGACCACGGCCATGTGATCGAGTGCGTCGGCCCGACGGGTCCCACGGGCCCGACCGGCCCCGCCGGCGAGGGCGTCACGGGCCCGACCGGCCCGACTGGTCCTCCGGGTGAGGGCACCGGGGTCACGGGCCCGACGGGCCCCGCCGGCAACAACGGCAACACCGGCCCGGCCGGTCCTGCCGGCAACACCGGCGCCACCGGCAACACGGGTGCGGCCGGTCCGACGGGTCCTGCCGGTCCGAGCACCGGCGTTACGGGTCCGACGGGCCCCGCGGGCAACAACGGCAACACCGGGCCGGCCGGAAACACAGGCCCTGCGGGCAACACCGGTCCTGCGGGCAGCAACGGCAACACCGGCGCGGCGGGCCCGACGGGTCCTGCGGGTCCGAGCACCGGTGTTACGGGCCCGACGGGTCCTGCGGGTAACACTGGTCCTGCGGGCAGCAACGGCAACACCGGCGCGGCGGGCCCGACGGGTCCTGGGGGCCCGACCGGTCCTGCGGGCAGCAATGGCAACACCGGTCCTGCGGGCAACACGGGCCCTGCGGGCAACACCGGCCCGGCCGGTGCGACCGGCAACACGGGCCCCGCCGGCCCGTGCATGTCGATCGACTCGACGATCCACGGGATGGTGCTCTACACCGGCGTGGTCAAGAACGGCGCCGTCCAGGTCGGCAGCGCGCCGCTCAACGGTCCGAACGCCGACCACACCACCTGGTCGGCCACGCCGGCACTCCCCGTGGGCGCCGCCCCCGCCTGCGGTGTGGCTGTGGCCGACCACGGCAACACCATCGCCGTGGAGACCATCACCACCAACGGGACGGTGTACAGGACCTTCTGCGACTTCGCGACCGCAAGCGGTGCCACCCCCGTGAACTGTCATCCCCTTACCGGCACGTGGACGGCGATCTCCGACCAGCCCGCCAGGCTGCGCTCCGGTGCCCCGCCGTTCGGCGCCGAGGCACGGCTCCGCTCCGGATCTGCCGAGCGGCGCTCGATCAAGGTGGCCTGGGAGCCGTACGTCCGCCGTACCTCCTGATTTCCCCGGCTCCGCCGATCACCCCGACACGCCCGCCCCCGGCCACCGCGCCGGGGGCGGGCGTCGCCGTTCCGTCGCGCGCCTACGTCTGGACGATGACGAACTCGCCTTCGCCGACGGGTTCTTCGAAGGCGGCGTAGTAGCGTTCGAGGAGCTCGTCGGGGACGGTGACGCTGTTGGCGTCGCTGCGCCGGTTGCGGTGCGAGAGGCGGCGGCGGAGGGTTTCGAGGTCGGCCCGGAGACGGACGAGCTCCCACCGGCAGCCGTGGCTCTCGATCGCGGCCTTGTAGCGCTCGCGCGTGGCGCGGTTCCAGAAGCTGTAGTCGATGACGACGGGGCGCCTCGCCTCCATGAGACGGATCAGCTCGTCCCAAAGTCCCTTCTCGGCGGCGGACTTGAGCCGGTCGTACCCCGCCGGGTCGAGGTCGGCGGCGTCGCGGCCTCCGGTGCGGGTCCACACCACCTCGTCGATCGACAGGCGGGTGAACCCGCGGCGTTCGAGGACTCGCGCGTACGTGGTCTTGCCGGAGCCCGGGAGGCCGCACATCATCACGACCAGGCCGCGTTCCGTGCCGTCGAGGTGTGGCAGGACGTCCCGGTCATCGATGCGGGCGCCGGGGGAGGGGGTTCGCACGGGCGGTCCTCGTTTCCGCGGTCGATCATGAACGAGGTCAGTCTCCACCGCCCGGTGCCGATCGGGCAACGGACTTACTGCACACGCGTGTTCAGCCCGATCAGGGAGTCGTCGCGCCGGGTGTGCCGAGGACACGGGCGGTGAAGGCCGCCAGCTGTGCCCGCAGGTCTTTCCGGGGGGTCTGCCGCTCGCCCGCCAGGTGTTCGACGAGGTCCGCGCGGGTGGCGGCGAGCAGGGCGTGGGCGGTGAAGCCGGGGTCGGCCAGGCCCGGGAGCCGGTGCAGCAGGTCGCGGAGGAGGGTGTGCCACTGCTCGTAGTGGTCCGTCCGGTACGGGCTGTCGGCGCCGGTGCCCTCCAGGGCCAGCGCGAGGTGCCGGTTGTCGAGCTTGAAGCACAGCAGTGCGTCGAGGAGGGCGGGGACGCGCTCGGCGGGCGGGGTGGCGGGGCCCAGTGGCGGCGGGCCGGATTCGACGGCGGCCGCGAGGGGTTCGAGGCGCGCGCCGTAGAGGGCCCGGATGAGGCCGGTGCGGTCGCCGAAGGCGCGGAAGAGCGTGCCCTTGCCGACGCCGGCCGCGTCGGCGATGTCGGCCATGGTGACGTCCTCGGGGCTCAGGCAGTCGGCGAAGAGGGTGTCGGCGGCGGCGAGGGCGGCGGCCCGGTTGCGGGTCGCGTCCTTGCGGGGCTTGCGCTCGGGCACGGTCGTCCTCCGGTGGGTGGCAGGGGTCGGTTGCGAAGCGGACCGACGGTCCGTATCTTTCGGTGAAGCGGACCGCTGGTCCGTATCGTACGCGACGGAGGGACGAGACCCATGCCCGCGAACACCCGGCCGGCGGAGCTGTACCGCCACGGCCTGCGCCTGCTGCTGGACAAGGACATCGACGCCTGGGTCGGCCTGTGGGCCGAGGACGGCGTGATGGAGTTCCCCTTCGCGCCACCGGGCTGGCCGCGACGACTGGAGGGGAAGGAGGCCGTCGCGGACTACATGCGCGGCTACCCGGACCACATCGACCTGCGCGGCTTCCCCGACCTGCGGATCCACGAGACCGCCGACCCGGAGACCATTGTCGTGGAGATGCGGGCGGTGGGCCGCGTCGTGCAGGGCGGCGGCCCCTTCGAGATGACGTACATCGCCATCGTGACCGTCAGGGACGGACGGTTGGCCGTCTACCGCGACTACTGGAACCCGCTCGCCCTGCGACAGCCGGGCCTGGACTTCGCCGGGAGCGTCGCCCGATGACCGCCACCACCCTCGTCACCGGCGCGACCGGCACCACCGGCAGCCGGACGGTCGCGCGACTGCTCGCCGCCGGACACCGCGTCAGGGCCGCGTCCCGCCGCGCGACTCCGCTGCCCGGCGCGGAGCCGGTGCGCTTCGACTGGTACGAGCCCGCCACGTTCGAGGACGCCCTCGCCGGGGCGGACCGCGTCTACCTCGTGCCGCCCGTCGGCGAGCCCGACCCGGCGTCCGTCATGCTGCCGTTCCTCCGCCGGGCCCGCGCTGCGGGTGTGCGGCGGGCCGTGCTGCTCGGCTCGTCGGCCGTTCCGGAAGGCGGTCCGGCGGTGGGGGAGGTGCACCGGGCACTGCCCGGCCTGTTCGAGGAGTGGGCGGTGCTGCGGCCCTCGTGGTTCATGCAGAACTTCACGGGCGAGCACCTCCACGCCCACAGCATCCGCGAGGACGGCGTCATCCGTACGGCGGCCGGGGACGGGCGGGTCGGATTCGTCGACGCGGACGACATCGCCGCCGTGGCGGTCCACGCCCTCACCGACGACCGCGCGCCCGACGGCGACCTCGTCCTGACCGGCCCGGAGGCGCTGAGCTACGACGATGTCGCCGCGATCGTCGCCGAGGTCACCGGACGTCCGGTGGTCCACGACCACCTGACGCACGACGAGTTCCGGGACCACCTGGCCGCCGGGATGCCTCGCGAGTTCGCCGAGCTGCTCGCCGGCATGGACGGCGCGATCGCCGGGGGAGCGGAGGACCGCACGACCGACACCGTGCGGCGCCTGACCGGCCGCCCGCCGACCGGCTTCCGGACCGTCGCCGAACGGGAGTTGACGTGAGGGCGGTGATCCCGCGCCTCAGGCGCCTGCGGCGGGCTCCGTGAGCGCGCGCGTGGCCCGGCGGGCGGCGGCGAGGACGTCGCTCGGGTCCGTGGCGGTGGGCTTGGCGGCGAGCAGGGCCGCGCCGGCGGTGTCGAAGGCCATCACCAGCAGGAGTCGGTCCTGGGGGCCGGCGTCCTCGGGGGCGAGGAGGTCGATGACGCGGTCGAATGCCGCGCGGACGTCCTCGCCCTTCTGAGCCAGGCGCCGCATCAGGGGCTGGTTGGCGTGCGCGAGGAGCATCGCCTGGAGGTGCTGCGGGGTGGTGCCGTCCAGCCAGCGCAGCGCGGCCCGTCGCGGGAGGTCGGGCGTGCGCGGCTGGGCGGTGATCCACTCGACGAGTTCGTCCAGGTCGCGGCGGCGCTCGGACATCAGGCTCGCGACGATGTCCTCCTTGCTGCGGAAGTGGTAGTACAGCGACGACCGCGTGAGCCCGAGGGCCTCGGTGAGGTCCCGGGTGGTGGTGGCCTCGTAGCCCTTCTCGGTGAACAGCCGTAGCGCGACGCGCAGGATCTCGGCGCGCGTCTCGGCGCCGGAGCGCCGCTCGGTTCCGCTGGTGGGGGCCATGGTCTTCCTCTCCTTCGTCGCAGCGGTCCCATCCTATCCACTTACCGAGCGCCCGCTCGGCTCTTGCTTACCGAGCGCCCGCTCGGCTACCGTCACTTACCGAGCGCCCGTTCAGTAAGTGGCTGAACGGGTGGCCGTCCGCCATGAGCGAAGGAGATCCCCATGGAGACCACGAAGGCCCCGACGAGCAGGCCCCGCATCGCCGTCATCGGCGCGGGGCCCGCCGGACTGACCTGCGCCCGGGTGCTGCAACTGCGCGGCATCGAGGTCACGGTGTACGACGCCGACGCGTCCGTCGACGCCCGCGACCCCGGCGGCACCCTCGACCTGCACGCCGACTCCGGGCAGATCGCGCTGGAGGACGCCGGGCTGATGGAGGCGTTCGCCGAACTCGCCCGGCCCGAGGGGCAGGCCAAGCTCCGGCTCGACCACCGCGGCGCCGTGCTCGCCTCGTTCGTCCCCGACGAGGGGGACGTCGCGGCGCCCGAGATCGACCGCGGCGAGCTGCGCGCGATGCTCGCCGCCCACGTCGAGCCCGGGACCGTGCGCTGGGGCCACAAGCTCGTCGCGGCGGTGCCGCTGGGGGAGGGGCGGCACCGGCTGGAGTTCGCGGACGGCGCCTCGGCCGAGGCGGACCTGGTGATCGGGGCCGACGGCGCGTGGTCCCGGGTGCGGCCGCTCGTCAGCGACGCGGTGCCCCGGTACAGCGGGGTGACGTTCCTCGAAGTCCGCTTCGACGACGTCGAGCGCCGCCACCCCCGGGTCGCCGAACTCGTCGGTGACGGGCACGTGTTCGCGAACAACGGCAACGGTCAGGCGATCATCGTCCAGCGCAACGGCGGCGACCGCGTCCGCGGCTACGTCGGCATCCGCGCCGCCCTCGACTGGCACGTCGCCGCCGGTGTCGACCCGGCCGACGCCGAAGCCGTCCGGGGCTTCCTGCGGGCGGAATTCAACGACTGGGCCGAGGAGTTGCTGCTCCTCGTGACGGACGGCGACGGCGGCTGCGTCAACCGGCCGCTCCACGCCCTGCCCGCCCCGCTCGCCTGGGAGCACGTCCCCGGCGTGACGCTCGTCGGCGACGCGGCCCACCTCATGTCGCCCTTCGGCGGCCACGGTGCGAACCTCGCCATGCTCGACGCGGCCGAACTGGCCCGCGCGATAGCCGAGGAGCCCACGCTCGACGCCGCCGTCATCCGGTACGAGACGGCCATGTTCGCCCGCTCCGGCCCGCTCGCCGTCGGCGCCAACGAGGCGCTGGAGCGGTTCTTCGCCTCGGGCTCCTACATCCCGGACCACGCCGCCGAGCACCAGGAGTACCAGCGTGCCGCGGCGGCGTACCGCGACCGCCAGGCTGATTAACCGTCCGCTTCCCCGCCGAGGCGCTGGAGCAGGTCGAGCAGGGTGGCGCGGTCCCCGGGCGGCAGGGGGGCGAAGCACTCGGCGAGCACCTCGTCGGCGACCCGGTGCCCGGCGGCGAGGACCTGCTCGCCGGCCGGGGTGAGGTGGTGCTCGATGCGCCGCCCGTGCCCCGGCCGGCGCTCCACCAGGCCCTGGGCCGTCAGGCGGCCGGCGAGCGTGCCGAAGGCCTGCTCGCTCTGGAAGGTCGCCGCGGCGAGCGCGCGGGCGGACGCCCCGGGCGAGCGGCCGATCGCCCGCAGGGCGTCCCACTGGGCCAGCGTCGTACCGACGGTGGCCAGGGCGGTGTCGAGCGCCCGGTGCTGCCGGTACTGCGCCTGCTTGACCGCTCGTCCGAGAACCTGCAGCTCACCATGCATGGGGCGAGTCTAGGCCGGGTCCGCCCGATAACCAAGCTAGCTTATATAAAGATATTTAGTTACCCTGGGGCCATGACCCTCTTCCACACCACCGTCATGTACGGCGACCTTCCCCTCACCCTCTCCGAGGCCGGCCGCGGCAGGCCGGTCCTGCTGCTGCACGGCGGCGGAGGCCCGCACACGGTGGCGGGCCTCGCCGAGCACCTCTCCCGCAGCGCGCACACCATCGCGCCGACGCACCCCGGCTGGAACGGCACCCCCCGCCCCGACTGGCTGGCCGGCGTCGACGACCTCGCCCTCTTCTACCTCCGCATGCTGCACGAGCGGGGGCTGGAGGACGTCCTGGTCGTCGGCTCCTCACTGGGCGGCTGGACGGCGGCAGAGATGGCCGCGCTCGACACCACCGGGATCGTCACCGGCGTCGTCCTGATCAACGCCGTCGGCGTGCGGATCGAGGGCGAGCCGATCACCGACTTCTTCGCCCTCGACGCCCGCGCCGCCGCCGAACACTCCTGGCACGACCCCGACCGCTTCTTCGTCGACCCGGCCGGCCTCTCCGCCGACCAGGTCGCCGCCCACCAGGCCAACATCGCCACCATGCGCGTCCTCGCCGCCGACCCCTACATGCACGACCCCAAGCTGCTCCACCGCCTCCCGCGCGTCGAGGTGCCCGCCCTCGTGCTGTGGGGCGAGAGCGACCGCGTCGTCACCCCGGCCTACGGCGCGGCGTACGCGGACGCCTTCGGCGACGGGCGCTTCGAGCTCATCGCCGGGGCGGGCCACCTCCCGCAGATCGAACAGCCGGAGGCGACCTTCGCCCTGATCGACGCCCACCTGCACGGTGGGGAGTGACCTACGTCAACGCGCGGTCCAGGAGGGGGAGCAGCTGCTCCCAGTGGCGCTTCAGGCCGTCCGGATCGAAGGCCGAGGTGTCGGACATCGTGAAGCCGTGGACGGTGCCGGGGTAGATCTCGGAGGTGTACGTGAGGCCGGCCGCGTCCAGGGCCCGGTTGAGCTCGGCGAGGGCCTCGGGGGTCAGGTCGCTCGCGGCGTGGCCGAGGTGGACCTCGGCGGTGATGGCCGACAGGAGGCGGTGCAGGCCGTCCGGCCCCTCGGCGACCACCGGGCCGTGGAATCCGGCGACGGCGGCGACCTGCCCGGGGTGGGCCGAGGCGGTGCGCAGCGCGAGGAGGCCGCCGAAGCAGTAGCCGGTCACGGCGACCGGTCCGGCGGCGACCTCGGGCCGGGCGGTGAGGAAGCGGACGAAGGCGTCGGCGTCACGGAGCGTCAGTTCCGTCGTGTGCGCCCGGACCAGGGGCATCAACTGCCCGACGATTCCGTCCCGGGCGTCGTCGTCGATGTACTCGGGGAGCTCGACGACGGGCGACGGGCCCTGCCGGTAGAAGAAGTTGGGCACGAGCACGTAGTAGCCGTGCCCGGCCAGCTCGCGGGCCATCTCCTGGATCACCGGGCGGATGCCGAAGGCGTCCGGGTACATGAGCACCCCGGGATGCGGCCCGTCCTGCTCGGGGAAGGCGGCGAAGGCGTCGGCCCGGCCGTCGGGGGTGGGGATCAGCGGTGTCGCGGTACGGGTGGGCATGGAGTCTCCTGTCGTGGTCGGTGCTTCGAACCCGAGGTCGAACACGACGGAGGAGGGGCCCGCGCGCAAGAGCCGGGCCTTCGATCGAACTGTGGGCCCGTACCGGCCCGTCCGGCGCTCAGCGGAGCGCCGGGGCAGCAATCCGTGTGTGGCGCAAGGCCGTCCCGGTAGTCATCGCCGACAACCCTAGTGCGCCGGGCGCTGCCGATCCACTGATCGGGGACGGTCGTCGGATGCCTCCCGGTCGGTGACCACCGACCGTACCGCGGTGCCCGGACGGTACGGAACACCCGTACTGTCCGGGCGGGGAAGACCGCAGGAGTCCGACGGCAGCCGGAAGCTAGCTAATCGTGGATCCCGGGCGTTGGGCGGGCAGGCCGCTGCGTTCGTTCTGGAGGTCCCACAATTCGCGGAAGCGGCCGCCCTTCTCGGCCACCAGCTGGGTGAAGGTGCCCTCCTGGAGGACCTTGCCGTCCTCCAGGACGACGATGCGGTCGGCGACGGCCACGTTCGTGAGCCGGTGCGTGACGAGGACGACCGCCCGCTCCTGCGCGACGGCGCGCAGGTTGCGGAAGATGCGGTGCTCGGCGCGCGGGTCGAGGGCGGCGGTGGGTTCGTCGAGGACCAGGAGGCCGGCCTCGCGGTGGAAGGCGCGGGCGATCGCGAGGCGCTGCCACTGGCCGCCGGAGAGTTCCTCGCCGCCCATCCACTCGACGGCCAGGAGCGTGGACAGGCCCCGGCGGAGCTTGGCGACGACCTCGGCCGCGCCGGAGGCCTCGGCGGCGCGCAGCACGGCGGCGTCGCCGTCGGCGGCGGGCTGGCCGAGGGTGATGTTGTCGCGGCAGGTGAGCGGCCACCGGGCGTAGTCCTGGGGGACGACGGCGACCTGGTGCCACAGGGCGTGCGGGTCGAGGTCGCGAGTGTCGTGGCCGTCCCACCGCACGGATCCGGCGGTGGGCAGGTAGAGGCCGGACAGGAGTTTGGCGAGGGTGGTCTTGCCGGAGCCGTTCTCGCCGACGAGGGCCAGGATCTCGCCGCGTTCGACGTGCAGGTTCACGCCGTCGAGCGCCGTGCGTTCGGAGGAGGGGTAGGCGTAGCGGAGGTCCTCGACGGCGATGCGGCGCGGGGGCTCCGGCACCCGGTCGCCGCGCCGGGGGCGGTGGCCGCCGGCGGTGTCGAGGAAGGTGGACCAGTCGTCGAGGTACATGCCGGTGCGGAACAGGTCGGCGCCGTAGCCGACGATGCCGTGCAGGCTGGTGCCGACCGCGCCGAGCGCGAACACCGCCGCGCCGCCCTGGGGGAGGCCCATGCGGCCGGTGCTGACGAGCCAGAGCATCGCCGCCCACACGAGGGCGGTGCCGAGCCCGGTGGCGGCGGCGCCGAGCACCGAGACGCGGGCGCTCTGCAGTGCGGCCCGGCGGGAGGTGGCGTCGAGGCGGCGGCCGACGTGCTCGTACTTCTCGAGCAGGAAGTCGCCCATGGTGTCGGAGCGGATCTGGTCGGCGTTGCGTTTGACGTGGATGTACCAGCGCAGGTTGGCCATGATCCGGCGGTCGCCGATGGTGGCCCGGTTCGCGAGGAACTGGACCCGGGCGGCGCGCACCGACGCGAAGCCCTGCGGCAGCGCGGCGAGCACCAGCAGCGGGAGCAGGAGGGGGTGGAGGACGGTGAGGACGCCGGCGGCGCCGATGAGCGAGGCGACGGAGGCGATCAGGTTCTGCGCCTCGCCGACGATGTCGACGCACACGTCGGCGCCGCGGTCGGCGGCGTCCAGTTCGTCGTTGTAGCCGGCGGTGTCGTAGGCGGTGAGCTCGGCGGCGACGGTGGCGCGCAGGACGGCCGCCTCGGCCTCGCGGGAGATGCGCGGGGAGAGGTGGATGGTGATGGTGCGGATCGTGATGCCGAGCAGCGAGCGGGCGCCGGCCGCGGCCGCGATCACCAGGATCGACGGCGCGGCGTGCGCGAGCTTGTCACCCACCCGGCCGGGGCCGAACAGGGCGGCGATGGTGCCGGTCGTGGCGAGCAGGCCGGTCGCGCCGAGCACGGCGGAGAGGACCTGGCAGGCGAGGAGCAGGGCGACGGAGAACCGGTCGATGCGCCAGCCGAGGCGGAAGGCGCGGACGACGAGCGTGGGCAGGCGGCGGGCCATCGCGCCGACGCTGATCGCCTCGATGGTCTCGATGCGGCGGCGGTCGGCCAGCCACGTGAGTTCCTCGTCGGCGTCGTCGGGGGCGTTGACGCCGTCGGCGGACCGCTGGGTCGGGGCGCTCATGCTCCCACCTCGCGGGGGTCGTTGAACACCGGGGTAGGGGGATTCACCACAGCTCCTCCAGGCGCGTGAACGGACGTGCGGAGCCGTCGCCGGGCAGCCCAAGTAGAGCCCAAATGGGCAAAGGGACAACGGAGTTGAGGCTGCACGGCGGGCGGCGGAGGTCCGATGATGGTGCTGTTCGAGCCCGTCGTTCAAGCGATTTGCTCCCGGGCGAGCCCGGGTCGAACGGGGTGTTTTCGAGCACCCGGCGGGAGGCCCGTGGAGCGGCGGGAAGCCGGGCGCGCAAGGCGCGGAGACGTCGGCGGGGGAGGTCGGACGGCGCCGCGGACCCGATGCCGGATTCACTCGTTCGGCTGGTCGTGCGGCGCGCGCGGGGGCCCCGAACGCCACCGGGCCTGCCGTCCGTGGACGACAGGCCCGGTGGCGGTTCCCGGTCGGTCAGCCGATGCCGAACCAGCCGAGGACGGTCTGGCCCAGCAGGATCGTCGACATGAGTGCGACGCCGACGACCGCGACGGTGGCCACGACGCGGTAGCGGGGGCTGTTGGCCGCGTCGCCGAGGACGGACCGGCGGTTGGTGAGCACCAGGAGGTAGACCAGCACGATCGGGCTGATCAGGCCCTGGAGCACCTGGGTGCCGATCAGCAGCTGGATGAGGTCCACCGGGGTCAGCGCCACGATGGCGCCGAGCGCGATCTGGGCGGTGAACAGCCCGAGGAACAGCGGCGCGTCGCGGAAGCTGCGCGACACGGAGCGCTCGACGCCCGCGGCCTCGCCGATCGCGTAGCTGGCGGAGAGCGGCACCACGGCGCCGGCCAGGGCGGAGGCGCCCATCAGCCCGAAGGCGAACAGCAGCTCGGCGCCGTGCCCGGCGACCGGCTTGAGCGCCTCGGCGGCCTCGGAGGCGGACTCCAGCGGGCCGGTGCCGCCGATCGCCGAGGCGGTCGCGATGATGATCGTCAGGCTGATCACGCACGCGAACACCGCGCCGAGCACGGCGTCCGCCCGGATCAGCTTGTAGTCGGCCGGCTTGGCACCGCGGTCGACGACGCCGGCCGCCGCGTAGAACTGCATGTACGGGCTGACGGTCGTGCCGATCAGCGCGACGGCCAGCAGGATGAAGTCCTTGCTGGGCTCCAGGTGCGGGACGACCAGGTGCTCGCCGACCTGCCCCCAGTCCGGGTGGCCCATGACCATGGCGACGGGGTAGGCGAAGAACGCCAGCGACATCACCAGGAAGATGCGCTCGGCCCACTTGTACGAGCCGAACAGCACCAGCGACCAGAGCAGGACGGCGGCCGGCGGGATGACCGCCCACTTGGGCACCCCGAGCAGTTCGAAGGCCGCGCCGATCCCGGCGAACTCGCTGACGACCAGCCCGGTGTTGGCCAGCAGCAGGCAGAACACGGCGAGCGCGGTGAGCCGCAGGCTGAACTGCTCGCGGATGAGCGCGCCCAGGCCCTTGCCGGTGTGCGCGCCGAGCCGGACGGCCATCTCCTGCACCATCACCAGGGCGATGGTGACGAGCACCATGAAGAACAGCGTCCCGTAGGTGAACTGGGAGCCGGCGCTGGCGTAGGTGGCGATGCCGGCGGCGTCGTTGCCGGCGTTGGCCGCGACCAGCCCGGGACCGGCCACCATCGCGACGGCGGCGATCCGGCGGAAGCCTCTTCGGCGTCCGGGCGAGGGCGCGGACGACCGCGGCTCGGCCGGCGCGGCCGCGGACGCGTCGGCGCCGGGGCGGGTGTCGAGGTCGCGGGTCACTTGAGGAGCCTCCGGAAGTGCAGGCGCCCGCGCTCGGGGAGCAGCGAGTCGAGGATGTCGTCGGCCAGGACCCGGCCGAGGGGGCGGTCGGTGTCGTCGACCACGAGCAGGGAGGTGGCGCGGGCCGCGACCAGGTGGTGGGCTGCCTCGGCGAGGCGGGTGTCGGGGCGGACGGTCACCGGCGGGCCGAACTGGGCCCGCCAGGCGACCAGGTCGGCGATCACGGTGGTGTCCTCGGCGACGGCGAGGTCGAACAGCGGGATGTCGCCGACCAGGACGCCGTCGTCGTCGAGGACGGTCACCGCGTCGATGTCGGTGCGGTGTTCGGCCTGCGCGGCGAGTTCGGCCCGCACCTCGCCGACGGTCTGGGCGGACTCGGCGGTGACGAGCAGGGTGGTCATCGCGCCGCCGGCCGTGCCCTCGCGGTGGGTGAGCAGGGAGCGCAGCTCGGCGGCCTCGGGCTCGGGCATCCGGGCCAGCAGGTTCTCGCGCTCGCCCGGGTTGAGGTCGCGCAGGGCGTCGGCGGCTTCGTCCGGCTCCATCTCGTCGACCAGCCGGGCGGCGTGCTCGGGCGGCGCCTCGCGCAGGAGGTTCTCCAGCTCGGCGGGCTCCATCTCCTCCAGGGCGTCCGCCGCGTGCTCCGGCTCCAGCCAGCCGAGCAGCTGCTGGCGCTCGTGGCGGCCGAGGTCCTCCAGGATGTCGGCGAGGTCGGCCGGGCGCAGCCGGTGCAGCGCGGAGCGGGAGGCGCGCAGCCGCACCTCGGCGGGGCCGTGGGTGGCCTGCTCGCCGAAGGGGGCGACGGACTGCCAGTCCAGGACGCCGTCCGGGGTGGGGCGGATCTGCCAGCGGCGCGGGCCGAGGCGGCGCAGGAGGGTGGGCAGCGAGACGTCGACGCCGACCAGGACGGTGCGGGCGGCGAGCGGGGCGAGGTAGAGGTCGGCGGCGCGGGTGACCTGGACGCCGTCGACGTCGACGAGCTGGTGGTCCATCACGTCACGGGCGAGCAGCACCTCGCCGGGCCTGCGGTTGAACTCGCGCAGGTCGACGCGGGAGGTGCGCAGCCGCACTCCGCAGGTGTGGATCCGCTCGACGGCGGTCGCCGCGATGAACGCGCGGCGCCGGCCTATGCGGATGATCAGGCCGGTGACGGGCGGGTAGGGCTCCGGCCCGTAGAGGCGGGCGACGACGTCGACGACGCGGCCCACCTCCTCGCCGGCCTGGTTGGTGACCGGGCCGCCGACCAGCCCGGCGAGCGAGACGAGCGACGAGCGGACGGCCTTGGTGACGGTGGTGCGGCGCTCGGCTTCGACCGTGCGGTCGCGAAGGCGCGCCGTGGCGGACGAGAACAGCGTGGTGGTGGCCATGGAGAAACCCCCCTTGCCCCGGCAGGACGGGACATCGGGCCGCCCGGTGGCATGGCGCTGCCAACCTTGACCGCAGGGCTCACCGGGCGCGCGCAGGGGCCTCCCGCGTCACGTGGACGCGAGGGGGGAAGCGGAGCGGACCCGGCAGGTCAGGGAAGGAGGAGCCGCCTGGAGCAGCGGAAGAAGGACGGCGGGAACGAAACGGTGAAGGGCCGACTATGGCCAGGACTTCCGTCCATCACGCCCCCTCCCGATCTCGGCCGCGATCCGGCGCCGCGGCGGCATGGCAGGGCGGACGGACGTCACCGCCCGATGCACCCCAACTCGTCAGAGCTTTGGCACTCCACGGCGTGTCCCCGGCCGGTTCGGGCGGGGAAGCCACTTGGGGTCACCCCTTGGGCCGGGGAGACCTGTCCTGATCCGGAGCGTCTCTCGACGGGTGGGATCAGTGGCCTGTGTCCGTGAAGACGCCTCACCGAACGAGGTGTCTTTTCGAATCCTTGACAGGATAGGGCCTTGCCATCCCTCCGGCATAACCCTTGACCTGAGCTTGACCCCGCCCCGACCAGCGGGGGAGCCGCCGGGCGCGCGTCGGGGCGCGCGCGAGCGGAGGCGTACGCGGGGGCCGGGAAGGCGAGAGGACCCGGGAGCGTAGCCTGCTCCCGGGCCCCTGTGTGCCGCCCAATTGCTCACACCGGCACGTTTAAGGGCCGCGGATCAGATTGAAACCGACGCGTTCTGCCGTTGAACTACCGTGCCACGGAGCGGCACAGGCAGGACTTGAACCTGCATTCGTCGATGTTCGTCCGCACCCGGTCGATCCGGTGTTCGGCGGCGAATGCTGAGACTGGAGCGAGAGTCTGAGTTTGACGGGGCCCGCCTCTGCCTGGCTTGGGCTACCCCGGCCGGTGGTGCCGGGGGGAGGATTTGAACCTCCACTGTGACCCCTGGGTCAGCTTCAACATCAGTGTCAGCTTTTTCGCACCGCGCGAGCGCCCCCATCCGGTCTCCCGGAGGGTTCTCGGCGCCGTTCGGTGCACCCGCCCGGCTCCCCGGACGGGTGATCAGGAGGCTACCTGAACAGGTAGCCGAAGACGGCGTCGCCCACGCGCTGGTCGGTGACCTCCACGGCGTTGGCCTCCTCGCGGGCGAACTTGACCGCCTGCTGGAGCTTCTCCACCCGTTCGGCGAGCTCGTTCACGCGCCGGGCGGGCAGGGCGCCGGAGAACTTGACGGTCGTCCAGTACCCGACCGGGACGTCCTCGTAGTAGACCTCGACCTGGGCCGGGTGCTTCTCGGTGGCCTCGGCCTTGACGTGGTTGCGCGGCACCTTCTTGGTCCGGATGGTGCGCACCGGTTCGGTCTTCCACGAGTCGGTGGACGGGTCGAGGTTCCACGACTCGGAGGCGTCCAGCACCGGGAGCTTGCGCACGAAGGTGAACAGGTCGGTGAGCTGCTTCTCCAGGAAGAGCAGGTACGGGACGGGCACCTGGGCGAGCAGCACCTGGCCGTCCACCACCACGTCGGCGCGGGCACCGAGGTTGGCCCAGTCCTTGGTGGCCGTCACGTCGAACAGCCGGGTGAGGGTCGTCGAGGTGGACCGCAGGATGTCCTCGGCCTTGAGCTGCACCCGGGTCGACTCCGGCGGCAGCTGCTCGCCCTCCTCGTCCTTGGGCTGGTAGGTGCGGGAGATCCCGGCCAGCAGCGCGGGCTTCTGCAGGTCCTGGTGGGCCTGGGTCAGCTCCTGGAAGGACTTGGACTTGACGCCTTTTTCGACGGCGATGATCTGGTTCAGCTTTGCCACGTCGAGGACGCTAGCAGTCCCGAACTGGTGCGCGATACCCAATTTATGACCAAGCGGCTTCCCGCGGACCGGGCCGTGCCGGCGGGCCCGGACGGATAGGCCCGGACCGACGGGTCTGTACCGCGGCGTGTCCGGGGACAGCGGCACGCCACTAAGGTATGGGCCCGTGACAGCATCGAACGGGGCAGTCGTCGGGGGTCGGTACCGGCTCCACGACCTCATCGGGCAGGGCGGCATGGGCCGCGTGTGGCGGGGGCGCGACGAGACCCTCGGGCGGGACGTCGCCGTGAAGGAGGTGCTCCTGCCGGCCGGCGTCGACGACGAGCACCGCGAGCAGCTCCTCCAGCGCACGCTGCGCGAAGCGCTCGCCGCCGCGCGGCTCAACCACCCGGGCATCATCACCGTGCACGACGTGGTCGAGCACGAGGGCGCGCCCGTGATCGTCATGGAGTACGTGACCGGCGCCTCGCTCGCCGCGCTGCTCGGCCGGGACGGCGCGCTGCCGACGCGGCGGGTGGCCGAGATCGGCGTCGCGATGCTCAAGGCGCTCCAGCAGGCGCACGCGGCGGGGATCGTCCACCGCGATCTCAAGCCGGACAACGTCCTGCTGATGGACGAGCGCGTCATCCTCACCGACTTCGGCATCGCGCACATGGCCGACGCGACGACCGCGCTCACCCGGACCGGCGCCGTCATCGGCACTCCCGCCTACATGGCCCCCGAGCAGTTGGAGGGCAAACCGCCGACGCCCGCCAACGACCTGTGGTCGCTCGGCGCGACGCTGTACGCGGCCGTGGAGGGCCAAGCGCCGTTCCACGCCGACACGTTCAGCGCGCTGTGCATCGCCGTCGTCACCCAGCCGCCGCGTCCGACCCAGCGGGCCGGTGCCCTCGCGCCGGTGCTCGCCGGGCTGCTCACCAAGGACCCGGCGCAGCGGCTGACGGCCGAACAGGCCATCGCGGCGCTGGAGTCGGTGATCCGGGGTGAGCCGGCCCCGGTCGTCCCGCCGCCGACCCGGGTCGACGCGCCGCCGCAGCCGCCGCAGCCGCCGGGCTTCGGGCCGGCCCTGGGCTACCCGCCGCCGTCCGGGGAGCCGCTGCGGTCGGTGCTCGGCACGTTCCCGCACCAAACGCCGACGCCCGACGGCGGCTTCGCGCCGCACCAGCAGACCGCGCCCCATTCGCCAGGTGCCGACGGGGTCCTCGCTGCTCCCCGGGGCAATCCGGTCGTGGCCCGGCTGGTGCAGTTCGGCGGCACCATGGCGGTGCTCTGGGCCCTCGGCCTGGCGGCGCCGTGGAACTTCGTGGGGCAGTTCTCGCCCTCCTACTACCTGCCCTTGATCGTGGCCACGGCCGTGTTCTCGCTCGTGCACGCGCTGCCCCGGCCTCGCTTCCACCCCGGGCTGGTGTGGGCCCTCTTCCTCGTCCTCGACGTGGCGCTGTTCTACGGGAACACGTACATCGAATCCCAGGGGTTCCGGGGCATGCTCGGCTACAGCCGGGCCCCGGACATGCTCCTGCTGAACGCGCTGATCGTCGCCACCGCCGGCTGGCTCCTCTGGTGGAAGGCCCCCGGCAGCCGTCGCTCCTGACGCCGGGCCGGGGCCGGACCGAGGCTGGACCGGACGAAGATCATCCGGGCGTAGGCTCTTCGCGGACGACAAGGCAAGAGAGGCAGACATGGGCCAGAAGATCATCCGGTTCTCGGACCTGACCGGCGAGCACGTGGAGAACGACGACGACCTGGTGCGCATCGTGGTCCACCGGCACCCCGGTCTGACGGACGGGCCGGTCGAGATCGAGGCGCTCGCAGGTGAGCTGGTGGCGGTGGAGGAGCTGGCGCTCGACCTGGTGACGATCGAGCTCCACCTCCCGGGCTCGGACGAGCCCCGGACGGTCGTCATGGAGGCCGGGGCGTTCGACCGGCTGGCCTCGGCGGCGCCGATGGCCGAGGTGCTGCGCGGCGCCAAGCCGGTCGCCCGGTCCGTCCCGAGCCAGAGCGCGGCGTCGCTCGCCGTCAAGGAGAAGGTCAACTACGCGAGCCTGGAGAACGCCGGCCGCCCGCACAAGGGCCGTACGACCGACGCCGAGAAGCAGGTCGTCCAGGAGCACCTGGAGGAGATCAACGAGCGCCTCGCCACTGAGGGCGTCCGGACGATCGACCTGGCCAACTCGGAGCACGTCAGCCGCTACGGCCTGGAAGCCCTGGCCCGGGCGATCGGCGTGACCCAGGACTGACGGCGGTGCGGTGGGGCCCCGGGTGCGAGGACGGCGTCCGGGGCCCCTGTCGTTGCCCTCCGGTTCAGCCGTGAGGGTGACGGGTGCCGTTCGGCTCGCGTCGTGGACTCGGGGGCGGACGGTGGCCCCTAGCGTGACCGGTGACCGGGGGATCCATGGAGCGCGAGAGGTGCGGTTGATGCTGCGTAGGTTGGCAGTTGCGGCGGTGGTGTGCGGTGCGGTGGCCGGGATGCTCGGTGCGGCGGGCCCGGTGGAACGGCCGAGGCTCGCCCCGGGGTCCATTGTGGTGATCCAGGAGGACCCCGACGCGGCGGCACCGGGGGGCATGACGACGGTGCACGGGATCGTCGCCAACGAGACGGCGAAGGCCGCGCCGGCGCTCGTCGTCAAAATCACGATGCCGCCCGGGGCAGTCCCGGAGGAGCCCTTCTTCCCGAGGACGTGCAAGCGGCACAAGAGCGACAAGATCTGGACGGTGACCTGCACGTTCGAGGCAGGCCTGGAGTCGGAGCGGACGGCGACCGCGCTCGTGCCGGTGCGGATCCCGAATGACGCCTCGGAGCCGCTGACCGGTGGGCGGGTGTCGGTCACGAGCCCCGACGACCCGAGCGTGAACAGCTCGGAGCCGTTCACCATCCAGGTCGCCTTTGACGAGCCGACCGGCTGACCGGCTGACCGGCCGACCGGCTGGGCCCGGTGCGGCCCGGCCGGTACGTGTGGCCGTCGGGCCCTTCGGGCACCGTTCGGGATCCGACCGGCGGAAGGCGATCGGCTAGCGTCGGCCCATGGACATGGAGACCCCGCACCAGGCGCTGCCCGAGCACGAGTTGGTGGCCACCAGCAGCACCGTCGTCTACCGGAACCGCTGGATGACCGTCCGCGAGGACAGGACCCTGCGCCACGACGGTGCCGAGGGCCTCTACGGGGTCGTGGAGAAGCCGGACTTCGCGCTCGTCGTCCCGTACGCCGACGGCGGCTTCCACCTCGTCGAGCAGTACCGGTACACCGTGAAGGGCCGTTACTGGGAGTTCCCGCAAGGCTCTTGGGAGGACGAGCCGCACGCGGACCCGCTCGCCCTCGCCCGCGGTGAACTCGCCGAGGAGACGGGGCTGAGGGCCGGCACCATGACGCCGCTGGGGCACCTGTACGAGGCGTACGGGTACTGCGACCAGGGTTTCCACGTCCTCCTGGCCACGGACCTCACCGCCGGGGATCCGAATCTGGAGGAGACGGAGGCGGGGCTGGTCAGCCGCTGGTTCTCCGAGGCTGAGGTGTGGCGACTCATCGCCGAGGGCTCCTTCAAGGACGCGGCGTCCATCGCCGCCCTGGCGTTGTTCCAGCGCCATCGCGGCGCGTGACGTGCCGGGTCCGCGGACGGCGGGACCGTCCGCGGACCCGGGTTTCGCGTCAGTTGACGGTGACCGCCGGGCTGCCGGTGGCGGTGGTGTCGGTGACGGGCCCGAAGGTGGCGGAGAAGTAGCCGTCGCCCGGGCAGAGCGAGGAGCCGTCGCTCTTGGCGAAGTGCTCGTTGGTGAAGGTCAGGCTGTGGGCGCCGTTGTCGGCGTTGCCGGTGAAGCTGCCGCTGAGCTGGTAGGTGCAGGTGATCGTGCCGAACCAGGTGTCGAGCACGGCGCTGGCCTGGATCGGCCCGGCCGCGCCGCCGACGAGGGTGAGCGGGAGGCCCGCGCCGTCGTCGACGGACAGGGTGAAGGGCAGGTTGCCGACGGTCAGGCTCTCGACGTTCGTGACGCCGGTGACATTGGCCGTGCACGAGTCGAAGGTGAGCCCGGTGAAGGACTCCGTCGCCGTGCCGGGTGCGGCGGGGTTGGTCAGGACGGTGGCCGAGAGCTGGGACGTCGCACAGGTGACGCCGGTGGTGCTGGTGGCGGTCGAGTAGAAGGTGGCGCTGGTGTTGGCGGCGAGCGGCGCGACGAGCGCGTCGCCCACGGCGACGGCGGTGGTTCCGGCACTGTCGGTGGTCAACACGGCTGCCGCGTCGGCTATTTGATCCGGTGCCTGGGCGGCGGACGCGGGAATCGCGCCCAGGACGACCGCGGCGACGGCGGCGGTGGCGGCGAGGTGGCGGCGAAGGCGCATGGGAAAGCCTCTTCCTCGGTGAGGGGGATCGAGAAGACGAACTTTCGCTGCGCCCGGAGGGTGGGGATCCGGGCGGCTGCCTACGTTCTAGGCCTGTGGCAGTGCACCGTCAAGGCAGTGGGCGGCAGTTGCTGACATTTCGTCAGCAAGAGCAGGTTCGCGGCGGACGAGTGGGCCTGGGCGGCGGCCGGGCCCGGTCAGGATGCTCCACCGCCGGTCGATCGTCAGCCGGCGATCCAGGCCTCCTGTTCGCATGCCATGGGCGGGAGCGGCTGCCACCTGACGGGGACGTCGCGCATGACGAGGGCGCAGTCGAGCATCGCGCTGCCCGGGGGGAAGCGGTCCGGGTCGTCGAAGAAGGACGATGCGGCGGAGCGGACCCGGCCGGCGTCCACGTGCCAGGCGTCGGTTCCCAGTTCCATGCCGTCCAGGTGGTGGCCGGCCCTCGTGGGGGAGAAGCCCTTCGCGCCGAGCCGGAAGAAGCGGGAGGCTTCGGTGAGGTCGGCGAAGAGTTCGCTGCCCCGCAGGTCGTCGGCCAGGTCGACGGTGACGTCCACGCGCGTGCCGCCGTCCCGGGCGGCCAGTGCGACGCGCACCCGGTCGGGGGTCTCGTGGACCTCGAAGTCCGCGCGGCCGTGTTCGCCGGGGAAGAGGCGGCCGCCGGCCCAGGCGTTGAGCGGCGAAGCCGTGTCGCGCCGGGGGATGTAGACGCCGCTCTCGACGCCGTCGGGGCCGTCCCACTCGACGGCGATGCGGTGCGCGGCGTTCTCGCTCCGCAGCCCGAACACCCTGGGCGCCCAGGCGGGCCGGACCTCGCCGAGGCGCAGCAGGCAGATGCCCGCGACCGCGTGGCCGTTCGCCAGGTGGGGGCGCAGCGGGCCGGGGAGCAGTCGTGCGGCGACGTCCGGGTCGACGCGGTAGTTCACCAGGAGGCGTCGTTCGACGACGCTGGACAGCTTCGGCTGCCTCATGATCCCTCGCCCTCGGTTTTGGGCCGCCACTTGGTGTGGCGGAGCACGATCTGTTCGGGGCAGACGGCGCTGAGGAACCGGCCGACGCACATGGCCAGGCGTTCCTCGGCGAGGGCGTAGATGATCCGGTTGCCCTCCCGCCGCTCGGTGACGAGTCCGGCGCCCTTGAGCACGCCGAGGTGGCGTGAGATGGACGGTGCGCTGATCGCGAACCTGGCGGCGATCTCGCCGGCCGCGAGCTCGCCGCCCCGCAGGTCTTCGAGGATCTGGCGCCGCGTCGGATCGGCGAGGGCGCGGAAGGCTCCCGCCTCGTCCTGGGCTTCTGTCATGCCTTCTATTTAGCATCTTGGCTAAATGTCTAACAAGTGCTCTGTGAGCTTTCTGTGGGTTGGCGGGTTGGCGGGTTGGTGGGCTGGCGGGCTGGCGGGTTGGCGGGCTGGCGGGCCGTCGGGAGCAGGCGGAGGCTGGAGGAGAGGGGGCCGGGGCCGCGAGGAGCGAGCACGCATGGGCGAGACGGACGTACTGGTCGTGGGAGCCGGACCGGTCGGGCTGACGGCCGCCGCCGAGCTGCGCCGCCGGGGCGTCGCGTGCCGGATCGTCGACCGCCTGGCGGCGGCGCAGCCGTACGCCAAGGCCGTCGGGATCCAGCCGCGCACGCTGGAGCTGTGGGACGCGATGGGGCTGCTCCCGCGCGTGCTCGACGAGGCCGTGCCGCTCAAGGGGCAGCTGACGTACCTGAACGGCGAGCCCGGGCCGCGCCTCGACCTGCGCCTGCCGCCGGACGTGCCGTACGGGTTCGCCGCGCTGCCGCAGTACAGGACGGAACGCCTGCTCACGGAGCACCTGGCGGGTTTCGGAGCCGCGGTCGAGCGGCGCTGCGAGCTGACGGGCCTGGTGCAGGAGGACGGGCGCGTCCGGGCCTCGCTGGCGACTCCGGAGGGTGACGAGGAGGTGTCGGCGCAGTACGTCATCGGCTGCGACGGCGCGCACAGCCGGGTGCGGCGGTCGCTCGGGATCGGCTTCGAGGGGGACGCCTTCCCCTCGCGCTACATGCTGGGCGACGTCGCCGTCGACTGGGACCTCCCCGAGGGTTGGGCCGTGCGGTCCATGGGGACCGATGGCGACGCGCTGATCTGCGTCCCGCTGCCCGAGGGTCGTTACCGCCTGTCGATGCTCGCGCCCGCCGAGCAGCCGGCGGAGGCGGACGGCGGCGTCGCGCACGGGCTGGAGGACGGCTGGCGGCCCTCGCTCGCCGACCTCCAGGCGGTCGTCGACCGGCTGTCGCCGCGCCCGGCCACGATCGGTGACCTGCGCTGGTCCTCCTCCTTCCGGATCAGCCACCGCCTCGCGGACCGCTACGCCGACGGCCGGGTCTTCCTCGCCGGCGACGCCGCCCACATCCACCCGCCGACCGGCGGCCAGGGCATGAACACCGGCATCCAGGACGCGTACAACCTGGCCTGGAAGCTGGCACTCGCCGTGCGCGGCCTGGCCGCCGACGGGCTCCTCGGCACCTACCACACCGAGCGCCACCCGGTGGGTGAGGAGGTCGTGGGGCGCACCGTCCGGCACGCCCGGTCCGGCTTCACCGGGGAGGGGCTGGAGCTGCGGCGCGAGGCACAGCTGCTGGTGAACTACCGGGGCGGGCCGCTGAGCGAGCCGGAGGGCGAGTTGGAGGGCGAGTTGGAGGGTGCGCTGGAGGGTGCCGAGGTGCCCGTTCCCGGCGACCGGGCGCCGGACTGCGGGCAGTTGGAGCGCCCGCTGGTGTCGCACCCCGTGCGGCTCTTCGACCTGCTGCGCAGCCCGCACCACACGCTGCTGCTGTACGCGGGGCCGGAGACGGAGCTGCGCAGCCTGCAGGCCTGCGCCGAGGTGGCGGGGGCGGCGGCGCACGGGCTGCTGAACACGTATGTCGTCTTCGCGTGCGGGGCCGAGCCGTCGGCCGGGCTGTTTCTCCCGAGCCTCCGGGACGCGGGCGGTGCCTTCCGGGAGGCGTACGCGGCGACGGACGGCGAGGCCTTCGTGATCCGGCCGGACGGCTACCTGGGCGCGCGCCTTTCGGTCGGCGACCCGGGGCGTTTGGTCGGGCATCTGCGGCGCACGTTCGCGGCGGGGTGAGCCTGGCGGTCGGTGCTTCGCTCGGTGTCGAGCGCATCGCCGGGCGGTGCCTTTTCCTTCCCTGAGTGGGCTGAGGGCAGCGGGTGGTCGGAGCACTATGCCCATCTCGCGGACGCGCACACCCTTCGGGGCGAAGGCGGCCACCTTCGGGTGAACCACGTGTCCACTGTCCTCGGTAGTGCTGCTTCCCTCCTTAGGGTGCCGTTTGAGGTCAGCCGTTCGGCGAGCCCGGGAAGTACGTAAGGAGTCAACTGCTATGTCTGCACCCGTCGTTGATGTCTGGGGTCAGGTTGCCCCTGGGGCCCGGTCCTCGCTTCCCCCCGCTCCGGAACCGCATGAGGAGTGGGCCCTCGCCGGCGGAACCGCCTGGGTCTACTACAGCCCGCTGAACCGCAGGCAGCTCGTCCGTCCCGTCATCCTCTCCGACGGCTTCTCGAGCGGGGCGAGCAACCTCGACCAGCTCTGGAACGGCCTGGAGGAGAACGGCGACTTCCGCTTCATCTCCGAACTCCACGCGACCGGGCGCGACGTCATCATCCTCGGCTACGAGGACCGGACGGCGTCGATCACGGCCAACGCCGACACCGTCATCGACTGTATCCGCAGGACCATCATGGAGCGGGTCGGCAGGGCGAAGCTGACCGTGGGCGGATTCAGCATGGGCGGACTGGTCACCCGCTACGCGCTGGCGAAGATGGAGCAGGACCCCGCCCTTCCCGACCACGAGACGGCCCTCTACCTCTCCTACGACACCCCCCACCAGGGCGCATGGTTCCCCATCGCCCTCCAGGCGTTCACGCACTTCGCGACGGACAACTGGGGAGACGAGCCCACCCTGGGGCCCGTCCTGCGCCAGTTCTCCGGGCTGCTCAACAGCACGGCCGCGAAGCAGATGGCGCGGTGGCACATCGCGAAGGCTGACGGCACCGCGGAGCAGGCAGAGGAGCGGGCGGCGTTCCTCCGGGCGCTCGACGCGGTCGGTGGCTGGCCGCGGAACGTCCGCAAGATCGGTGTCGCCAATGGTGTGCACTCCGGCGACGGCAACGGCGTCAAGGCCGACGAGACCGCGGTGAAGTGCGACGGTGAGACGCTGCACGACACGTGGCTCAAGACCCAGGCGCAGGGTGACCAGGAAGTCGCCCGCCTGCAGAAGACCGGCGGCGAGCCGGTGCGGGTCCGCACCAGCGGGCTGCCCGACATCGACGGCGCCCCCGGGGGCCTGTTCACTGCGCCGTCCCCGGTGGGCGACACCGGCAGTTTCGGCCTGGCCGCCGTGCTGATGGGTCTTCTCGGCAACACCGTGGACCCGGACGTCATCACGACGTCCTGCTTCATCCCGGCCATCAGCGCCGTCGCCGCCGGGGACATCAGCGACCCGAAGGCCCTCTACCAGCCGATCACCCCGGACGGCAGTGCACTCGACGCCTTCGCGTGCGCCAGTCGCAACGAGGGGCACACCACGATGACCGAAGAACTCGGCGCGTGGATCGTGAACGAGATCGTCACGGCCGAGTAGCCACAAGGGTGGGCGGGCTGCCGCCGAGGCGCCCGCCCACCCAGGGCCGCCCGCCGCCGACGCTCACGGCCGGTGTGGCACGCGAACCCGGCACACCGTGTCCCACCGGCGGTGCCAACCCGGTCCACTGGGCATCCGACCGATCCCCGCGCCGGACCCACTGAGCCTGGCGGTGGGCGCTCGGTGCGGGCTGGTCGGCGAGGAAGGGTGCTTGGCGATCGAGAAGTCGGAGCGGCCGACTTCCTGTGCGGGTCAGTGGGTCAGGTGGTGTGGTCGGTGATGGCCGTCCAGCCGGGGGCCAGGGGCAGGTGGCCGGTGCGGTGTGCTTCGCGTTGGTCGGAGACCCATTGCTCCAGTTGGTCGACGGAGTCCGTGGCAGGTCGGCCCGTCGTGTCGAGCCGGTGGGTGTGCCACCGGGGGTCCGCGGCGGTCCAGGTCGTCCAGCGGTGCCAGGCCATCTCCGGGCCGCTGCCGCCGGTGATGACGTCCGGCCGGTGGCGGGGATCGCGTGCGTGACCGCGGTGCCAGGCCGCCCAGCCGAGGAAGGCGTCCACGGCGGAGGAGTCCCACCGCCCTGCGTCCCGTGCGGTGAGCCTCTCCCGGCGGACGTCGTCGGCGACATCGACCAGGCACACTGCGATCCCGTCCAGCAGCGGGGCCGAGGGCGCCGCCAGGACCTCGCCCAGCGGGGACTGGCCGGTCAACAGGAGGTCGGCGCCGCGGTCCTGGTACGTCAGGGCGCGACGCACCCACAGCTCGGTCATCCGGTGCCGCCACTGGCGGTCGGCGTTCTCCGGCACCCCGACCTCGTCGAAGTCGTGCACGGCGACCTGCCGGAGCCGGCCGGCCACGGCGAAGGCGAGCGTGGACTTCCCGGAACAGCTGGAGCCGGTCAGTTTCAGCAGCATGCAGCGAGGATGACAGTCCGGCGGTGGCTTCCACGACCGGATTTTCAGCGCTCCCAGTAGTCGATGTCGGGCAGCCGGACCCAGATGTCGGCGGGGCCGGTGACGGCGCGGGCGCTCGTGGTGGTGGCGGTAGAGGTAGCCGACCAGGACCTCCTCAGGGGAACCGCCGAGCTGGGGGCGCCAGGGATCGGCACCGGCGGCCACGAGGGCCCGGGCGTAGTCCGGCCGGTTGGTCATGACGGCCTCCCACAGTGCCGTCGTCCGGTCCTCAAACGCGTCCACGTCCGAGAGGCGGCCGGCCGGTTCGGCCACCACCTTCGGAGAGCCGAAGTCTGCTGCGTGGTGCAGTGGGAGCCTGCCGCCCCAGACGTTCGGGTCGGTGCCAGCGTCGAGTCGTGCGCGGATCCCGCAGTGGTTTCGCCAGCTCTCCTCCTTCTGCCCGGGTGGGCGCGGGCGTCCGTTTCCGTGGACGATCGCATGCGGGTCTGCCACGACTTGTGCGGTGCGCAGGAAGTCGGCCACGTCGACTTCCTGCGCACCAGGTCGTGGCGAAATCGAGGTGCGGTGGGAGGCGGCGTTCGTCCACACTGCGCGTCATGGGGGTGGACGATGCAGTGTGGTCGCCGCGGCGGCGGGCGCTGGCGCATGTGGCCGGGCTGGCTCGGGGCGGGCCGCTCGATCCGCGGCTGCGGCTGACCATGAACTTCCATCCGGACCGGATCGCGGGTGGCGAGCCGGTCCTCGTCAGGATGGCGTCGGACGGGCGTTACCACTCGCAGTTCGTGACGGGCACCAGCAACGGCGGCCTGACGGCCCGGCCGGGTGGGGACCGGTGGCACTGGGAGAGCCGGATCTTCGCGGGGGCCTACGACGATGCGCCGCCGCAGGAGCGCCCCGTCTACGGCGCTCTGGACTTCCGGTGCGATCCGGCAGGCGGCGCGCCGCGGTTCGGGTCCTCGTACTTCAGGCTCTCCGCCGCCACCCTCGCCCGTGCCACGTTCTGCTATCCGGACAGCTCCACGGACCCGTCGGCCTTCGGCGTCGCCTCGCGCTGCGCCCTCGTCGAGCTGGCCGAGGTGGACGGTCTCGATGCCGTGGACGGCCACATCGAGGCGCAGATCCACGGGCCGGTCCGGTTCGACCGGGACGTCGAGGCGCTGGTCCTCGATCCCAGCTATCGCGGCACGCCGGTGGAGCGCGCGGCGCGCAGGCTCCCGTGCCGGGTCGAGTGGCACCCCGGATTTCGGCTCTCCGTCGGGGAGTTGCGGCGACACCCGGGCTACCGCGGGCAGGAGTACGTCGACCTGGGGGCCGAGATCGCGGTCGACGGCCGGCTCGATCCGAGGATCGTCGGCGATGCCGTCCGGAGTGGGCGCCATGACCCGCAGGACCTCAAGAAGGTCTGGCACTGCCTTGCCCGTTTCGGCCCGCCGCTCCGCGTCGAGTCGCAGGCGGGGAACCGCCGGGCCAGGTTTCGCTGTCCGTAGGGGAGACGGGACTGCGGCCGATAGCGCATGGTCAGAACCGTTGGCCGCACCCAGGATTGACGGCTTGGGAACGGGGGGAAGATGGCTCGGCGATTCATGCTGATCACGTCACTGCTGCTGTTCGCGATGGGCGTGTGGGCGGTGTTGCACACGCAGTGGACGCCTGCGGCTGCTGCCGCCGATCAGCCCGTCGCGGCGGTCACGGGTCCCACTCCCGTCGCCGCTTCAGGCTCTCCCCAGCCCAGTGCGGCCTCCGCCACGCCCGCCGTGTGGACCCAGAGCAAGCTGCGCGACCACCTGGTGGCGGAGTTGAACGCCTCCGACCCCGCCCAGGCGCTCGCCGACCTGGCCAGGATCACCGACAGCCAGCCGTACGTCAGCCGGATCTGCCACCCGGTCGCCCACGACCTCGGGCACGCGGCCCTGCAGAAGTACGTCGACGACTTCGCCAAGGCCGCGTCCTTCCGCAACGACGTCTGCGGCTCGGGCTACCTGCACGGCATCGTCGAGGAGAAGCTCTCCCAGAGCCCCGACCCCGCCTCGGCCGTCACGAAGCTCTGCGCGCCCGACGAGTCGGCCTCGTGCATCCACGGTATCGGGCACGGCGCGATGTTCGTGTCGCGGCTGAAGCTGCCCGACGCCGAGCAGCTGTGCCGCAAGTTCTCGCAGACGTACCAGGTGGTGGCCTGCTCGGAGGGCGTGTTCATGCAGCTCTTCGAGCCGGACGAGACCGACCCGGCCGCCACCGCCCAGCTCCCCGCGGACAGGCTGGCCGCCGACCCGCTGTACCCCTGCCCCGAGCAGCCGGACGTCTTCCAGGGGGCCTGCTATTTCTACGCGCCGGTCTACTTCCTCCAGAAGCACGACTACGCCGACCACCCCGAGAGCTTCGCCGAGGCCCTGCGCTGGTGCCTCGCCGCACCCACGTCGGACGGCCGGCAGGCCTGCACCCGGGGGACCGGCTCCCGGCTGATGAAGTACAACATCGACCGCCCGGCGTGGGTCGGCGACCAGTGCGAGGCGGCCCCGGAGGCGTGGCAGCGGCCGCTGTGCGTCAGCGGCATGACGAGCTACTGGAACGTCAACTACCACGACAAGTCTGCCAAGGCCCGGTTGTGCCCGCAGCTGTCGCCCGCCGCGCGCAACGACTGCCGCTCCGCGGCGGCCGGCAGCGGCTCGGCGGACTGAACGCCATGGGAGGTTCGCTGACAGGAGGTGTCAGTGGAGCGGCCGTAGCCTGCGGCGCATGAGCCTGAACATCGTCGAATTCCGCCAGTACACCCTGCACCCCGGCACGCGCGAGACGCTGATCGAGCTGTTCGAGCGCGAGTTCGTGACCGGGCAGGAGGCCGTCGGCATCACCCTCGGCGGCCGGTTCCGCGACCTCGACGACCCGGACCGGTTCGTCTGGGTACGCGCGTTCCCCGACATGGCGCACCGCCGGCGCGCGCTGGAGGCGTTCTACACCGGCCCGGTCTGGCGGGCGCACCGCGACGCGGCCAACGCCACCATGGTCGACAGCGACGACGTCCTGCTGCTGCGCGGCCCGGGCTTCGCCCCGGAGCGGGGCACCCGCGAGGTGGCCGCGACGGTCTGCGAGCCGTCGGACGCGGCGGCCTTCGATGAGTACGCGGCCCGGTACCTGGGCCCGCACCACGCGCTGCACCGCACCGAGCACGCCGAGAACGACTACCCCGCCCTGCCCGTCCGCACCGGGCTCGACGTCCGGCTCTGGTTCGGCCCGGCCGAACCGGCGCCCTGGCCGGTCCGGCGGCTGCGGCTGGAGCCCGTGGGGTGAATTGTCAGTGGGGTCAGGTGTAGTGGTGTCCTGTCCGATCCCTGTTGCGACCCGGAGGTGCCCATGGCTCGTTTGAACGTCCGCTCCGGCCTGGGGCCCGGCGATCCGGAGGTGCCGGTCGCCGTGCTGGTCATCGACTCCGACGGCACGCCCGGCGAGCGCGCGCTGAGCAGCTACAGCGCGTTCGGCCACGAGGGCGACCAGGTGTCCTACCTGCTGCAGACCGACGGCTGGGCCGAGCACTCGTACACGGGGGAGCGGCTGGCGGTCGACATCGCGCTCCACCCGGGCGGCCTGGAGCGGCTGGGAGTCGACCCGGCCGACTTCCCGGTCCGGTCGAGCTTCGATGCGAACTACGTCCTGGTCCTGCACGCCGAGACGACCGTCGATCCGGCGATGGCCGGCCAGGTCTGGGAAGGCACGGCGGTCTTCACCTCACCAGGAGAGGACTGGCCGCTCGTCCTGGCACCGCCGCCCGAGGAGCCCTACGGGGACGAGGAGGAGGACGACGGCCCGGTGAAGGAGTAGGAGGAGCCTTCGAGAGCCGTCGTGCCGATCGCCTCGGGCAGCCGTTAAGTGGATGAAGGCCACGTGGCCGGTCCGAGGAGGCGCAGAGGCATGGGCTCGTCGTCGAACTGTCGCACGATCAGGAATCCAGCACCGCCCGGCGTCGACTCGCTCCGGTTCACGCCCCGGCGCGGCCTCGATGCCATCGCGGACCCGAGGCTCCGGGGCATGGCCGCCGAGGTGATCACCACGGGGGTCGTCGAGGAGATTCGTACCGAGTTCGGTGCCGTCACGCATTCCTACGATGGTGCCGGGGCCCGGGCCATCGCCATGGCCCTGGCCGCGGAGTTGGCCGCGTTCGACATCTCCTGTCCGGCGGGGGTGATCCGTGACGTGACCCTCATGCGCGCCCTGATGCTGCCGGACCTCGATGACGAGGT
This sequence comes from Kitasatospora sp. NPDC057936, assembly GCF_042887525.1. NCBI lineage: Bacteria > Bacillati > Actinomycetota > Actinomycetes > Kitasatosporales > Streptomycetaceae > Kitasatospora > Kitasatospora sp. NPDC057936. Next base: position 75,265 of record NZ_JBHVPD010000002.1, on the reverse strand, counting down.
CGCGCTGGCGGTGAGCCGGGTGTGGGTGTTCGCCGTCTACGTCGACGACGTGTGCGCGCGCGACCGTGCGGAGTTCGAGGCCGTTCTGCAGGCCGGGATGCTGCCGGAGCGGGTGTCGGTGTCGTCCAACGCACGGTACGTCCGGCACATGTTCGGCGAGTTGGGCCGCTTCTGCGACGCAACGTTCCTCGCCGTCTACAAGACCTTCTTCTACAACGCCATGACGGGCGTCCTGATGGAGGGCGAGTTCACGGCGGAGGCGTCGGATGGCATCGACACCGAGTTCGTCCGGGCTCGGTCGGGGTACTGCGAGATCTGGTCGGCCGCGCTCCAGTTCGCCGCCCCCTCCCTGGAGATCGGCGCCGACCGGCGCTTCTGGGCGGCGGCGCTGAGCCCGACCGTGGGCTTCCTCAACGACTTCAACGACCTGCTGTCCTTCTACAAGGAAGCGGTCGACGGGGACGACTTCCTGGCCAGCAGGATCTACCGGCACGCGATGACGCGCGGCGTCCCATATCTTGATGCGTTCCGCGACGTCCTCGTCGCGGCGAGGGCGACCCACCGGCGCCTGCGGGACCTGGCCAGTGCGGAGCAGTATCCGTACATCGACCGTTTCGTGACCGGCTTTGTCCACTGGCACTTCTGCGTGCCGCGCTACCGGTGGCAGGACGTCTACCCGACGCTTGGCTGATCGTTTCAGAGCTGGTCGGGGCCGCCTCGGCAAACGGGTAGCGACTGCCCAGGCTGCTTCGTCAGAATGTGGTGGTGACCGTAAACCCGGGTTTTAACGCGATACTCGTGACGTTGGACCGAACTCTCTCAAGGCCTTACGCCGTCACGCCCAGAGGTACGGGGCATGAGTAGGGTCGATCCAGGCTGTTGCTGGTACTGCGGACGCCCCTCCGCGAGCGTGCCCGAGCAGGTCGTCCGGGACGGGCGGTTCTACTGGAGTGACAGCCGGACTTGCTCCGAGTGCCCGGACGAGGACTCTGAGGGAATAGGGCCGACATGGCTTCGGGATGCTGTCCTGCAGGCCACGGGAGGTGCTGTGGTTAGGGTTGTCGCCGAGCGACCCGCCCGGGTCCATGTCCTTCGTATCCTCCGCCGGACCTACGGTGGGACGGTTGCCGAGACCGCCGGAATGCTGCGTGACCTACTTGGCCCAGGCCTGCGGGTCACGCCCGCAGAGGCTGAGTTCCTGACCGCCGAGTTCTCTGTTCTGGGGCTCCTCGCGAGTCCGATACGGCCGGGCTGATCGCTTCAGGAAACCTTTGCGGAGTCGACGCAAGCAGATGATGCTGCAGGCGAGTTCGAGCAGCCAGACGTCCGGGATGGCGGTGGTGGCGAGGAGGTCGTTTCGGAAGCAGCGGGGCTATGCGTTCCCAGAGGCCGTCGGGAACAAGATCATCAGTCACCCACCAGACCCTGCCCAGACGCGGCGTCAGACGCCAGCCGACACTCCGATCTCATTCTGAAATGATCAATAGGTCCGAGACGTAGGAAGTCGGGCCGGCCGACTTTCCACGCGGGGGTGAGGGCGTGAAATCCTCGGGTGCATGGCGGAATTGGGGGGACACCCGAGCGGCAGGGTGAGGCTGCTCGGGTTCTGGGCGATGCCCGGGGGAGACGGGACGCTGCCGGATCCCCGTGACTTCGTAGACGCCGGGTGGGACGAGTCGGAGCGGCTGTGGGTCGCGGACTATCTCGACCGGGGCCAGGTCGCCGGGGAGTGGATGGGGACTTCCCGCTGTAGGTTGTGCGGGCGGGCCAATGGCTCGCGCGATCTCACCGACGGCGTCTACCTCTGGCCGGAGGGGCTCGGCCACTACGTCGTCGACCACGCCGTGAGGCTGCCGGCCGAATTCATTGAGCACATCGAGCGGCGGTTGGAAGTCCTGGACGGGCTGGAGCGGGACGGCTCGTGGTGGCGGCGGTTCGGGCGAACCCAGTCATCGCGTGGATGCTGATCAGAGTGGGGCGATGAGCATGAGAACCCCTGGTGTGGGAAGGCACAGCCTTGGCCGTCGGCGGGCTGCGGATCGAACGGGTGAAACACTCGAAGGTGACATGTCATGTCCCTGTGGTGCGGGAACTGTTCCGCGGGCGCACGGATCCTGTCCGGGACGGTCCTGGACGCCTTGTGCTGCGCTCGGAGGAGCTGTTTCATGTCCATGATCCGCACCGCGCGGGGGCGGGTGTTCCCGTCCACCCTTGCTTCCCTTGTCTCCCTTGTCTCTCTTGCGACCGGCGTCGTTTTCCTCGGGGGTGCCGCTCCCGCTCACGCGACGCAGGCCAGTACCACCGACGTGGCGTGCAAGAGCGGGAACCTCACCCTGAACATCGCCGAAGACGGCACCGTGAACGGCAGCGCCACCCTGACGAACTGCGCCTCGCCGATCAATCCGGGCATCACTTCCGCGACCGTCTCGATCAGCGGCCACGCCACCACGCTCCTCAACGGGGCGACCCTCGTCACCAGTACGGACATCACCACTTGGAACACCGGTCAGAGCACCACGGTCAACGAGACCCGCACCATCGTGGGCGGGACCAACGTCACGGAGGTCGGCGTGGGCGAGTCGGTGGGCGGTCTGTTCCATCCGGCGACGGAGTCCGAGTCCGGGCGCGGCACGAGGAGCTCCATGCGAGCCCAGGCCACCGAAATCATCTTCGTTCTCGAAGGCGTACTGGAAGTCGGCTGATCCGAAATTGCACACCGGAGGGCCGATATTGATCGTCAATTTGGCTTCCGGGAAAGAAAGTTAAACGGCTGCAACTCTCGGTCGTGCGTGTGCTACGTTCCGTGCCATCAAGAGAAAAACGTTGACCCCGGCGGTGCTACCAACACCCCGGGGTCTGGCACAGGAGCAGGACCTCCGATGCGTGTACATCGTAGCGCGCACACGCGCTCGTTCACCGTACTTCCCAACGCCGCACTGCAGAATCGTCGGCTCAGCTACACTGCGCGCGGTCTGCTCGCCGATCTCCTCTCCCGGCCCGACGGGTGGCGGGAGGACGGGCGGCGCATGGCCGACACCAGTCCGCAGGGGCGCTGTGCCGTGCAGAAGGCCCTCAAAGAGCTGACGGACGCCGGGTTCTACCGCGTCGAGGTGGTCCGGTTGCCGGACGGGACGTTGCGCAGTGAGGCGCACGTCTACGACACGCCGCAGGTGGTGCCGGGTGCCAAGGGTCCGGCGGCCGGTCGGCCGGTGGGCGGTCCCCGTGTCGTTCCTGAAGTAAAGGAACGTGAGCAAGAACCCACCCTCCCGGGCGACTCGGACTCGGGCCCGGGCGCGGCGGCGCGGACGCTGCTCCAGGTGGTTCGCCCGGAGCCGCGGCTGCGGCTCGGGGAGCGGGAGGCGGCGGCGCTGGCGCCGCTCGTCGAGGAGTGGCTGGAGCGGGGGAGCGGTCCGGCCGATCTGGCGCAGGCGTTGCTGCCCGGGTTGCCGTCGCCCGTGCACTCGCCGGTGGGGGTGCTGCGCGATCGGCTGGTGCGGAAGATGCCGCCGGTTCACACGGTGGCGCCGAAGCGGTATGCGGAGTGCTGGGAATGCCGTGATCCTGTGCCACGGCCCGGGCGTTGCCGGGCTTGTGAGGGGGAGGGGAGAGCCGGCGCGGCCGTCGATGCGCGGGGTGCCGAGCGTGCCCGGGCGGCCTTGCAGGCGGCCAAGGCGCCGAGACGGCCGCCCGGTCGTTCGTGAACTCCCGGCCCGGCGTTCGCACTTTCGGATGAGGCCGGGCGGCAGGCCGTCCGGACGGGTCGATCGTCCGCCGACAATCGGGGCACGTGCTGGTGCCGGCCGAGGGAGCGCGCGTGTCGAACGAGCAGGACCGGGACGAGGCGCCGGGTGCGGTGCTGCGCCGGATGCGGGGCGAGCGCGGGATGAGCCTGTCGGCGCTCGCGAGGCAGGCGCACTTCAGCAAGGGCTACCTGAGCCGCATCGAGACCGGCGAGCGCCCGATGTCGCTGGACGTCGCCCGTGCCTGCGACGCCGCGCTCGAGGGTGACGGCGATCTGGCGGCGATGGTCTCCGAAGGAGCAGCCGACGCCTGCCCGTACCCCGGGCTCGCCGCGTTCCAGGCCGGCCAGGCCCGGTGGTTCTTCGGCCGCGAGCGCGCGAGCGCCCGGCTGGTCGCCTGCGTCGGCGAACGGATGGACGGCGGCGGCCCGTTGGCGGTGGTCGCCCCGTCGGGGACGGGCAAGTCCTCGCTGCTGCGGGCCGGGCTGGTCCCGGCGTTGGCGCGCGGGTGCCTGCCGGGGTCGGCGGGCTGGCGGGTCGAGGTGTGCACGCCGACGGCCCGGCCGAGACAGGTGCTGGCCAGGCTTGATGCCGTTGCCGACGACGGCGGACAGGCCCTGATCGTCGTCGACCAGTTCGAGGAACTGTTCACGGAGTGTCAGGACGAGAACGAGCGGCGGGCGTTCGTCGCGGCGCTGTGTGCGTGGTCCGGGCCGGGGCCGCGTACCGTGCCCGTCGTGATCGGCGTGCGCGCGGACCTGTACGGGCGGTGCCTGGCCTATCCGGAGCTGCTCGCCGCGCTGGAGAACGGGCACCTGCCGCTCGGCCCGATGAACCGGGCGGAGCTCGTCCGGGCCGTCGAGGGGCCGGCTGCGGCGGAGGGGCTGGAGCTGGAAGTCGGCCTGGTCGACCTCCTGCTCTCCGACCTCGGGGCGGATCCCGTCGAGGCGGGCACTCTCCCCCTCCTCGCCCACGCGCTGCTCGCCACCTGGCAGCAGCGCGAGGGCCGGGTGCTCACCGTGGCCGGTTACCGCCGCACCGGCGGCGTCCGTGAGGCGCTCGCCACGACGGCGGAGGCGGTGTACCTCCGCCAGCCCCAGGACGGCCGGGCCGCCGTCCGCAGGATGATGATCCGACTCGTCCACGCCGACGACGGCGTTCGCCAGGCCCGCCGTCGCGTCCCGCTCGAACGCCTGCTGTGGCACGAGCCCGCCGAGCGGCGCGACCACACCCGCGCCGCCGTCGAGGCGCTCGGCCGGGCCCGCATGCTGACGCTCACCGGCGACGGCGTTGAGATCACCCACGAGGCCCTGCTCACCGCCTGGCCCCGCCTGCGCGAGTGGCTGGACGCCGACCGCGAGGGCCTGCGGGTGCACCGGCAGCTCGGCCAGGCGTGCGAGGCGTGGCAGGACGCCGGGCGCGACCCGTCCGCCCTCTACCAGGGCACCCGCCTCGCCCTGGCCCGGGAATGGGCCCGGGGCGACGGCGCGGGTGCGCTCAGCCCGCCGGAGCTCGCGTTCCTCACCCGCTCGCAGGAGGCCGAGGAGGCGGCGCAGCGGGCGGCGCTGGCGAGGGCGCGCCGCCTGCGCCGGCTGACGGCGGCCCTCGCCGGGTGCCTGGCGCTCGCGCTGAGCGCCGGGGCGGTGGCGTGGGGGCAGCGCGGCCGGGCGGTGACGGCGGCCCGGCTGGCGCGCTCGGACGAGTACGCGGCGCAGGCGCAGGCGGTGGCGGCGACCGAGCCGGACGTCGCGATGCTGCTGGCCGCCGAGGCGTTCCGGGCGGCGGACACCCCGCGCAGCCGCAGTGCCCTGCTGAGCGCACAGGGGCAGTCGCTGGTGGGACAGTTCGGCGACGCGGGCGGACGCGCCGTGAACGCCGCGGCCGTCTCGGCGGACGGCCGGACGGCGGCGACCTCGGGCAACGACGGCGTCCTGCGGCTGTGGGACCTCCAGCCGGACGGGTCCGCCTCCCGCGCCCGCTTCGCGCTGTCCGTGGGCCCGTCGTCGCTGCGCGCCGTCACGCTGTCCCAGGACGCGGCGCTGGTTGCGACCGCCGGCGCGGACGGGATCACGCGGGTGTACGACACGAGCACGCCCGCCCCTGCGGTACGCCAATACGCGGCGCACGGTGGCTCGGTACGCGCCCTCGCGTACGCTCCGGTGGGCCGACTCCTCGCCGAGGGCGGCGACGACGGGACGGTGCGTCTCTACGACGACGCGGCGCCCGCCAGGCCGCCCGTCGTGATCGGCGAACCCGGGCACGGCGGAGTGCTCGACCTCGCGTTCTCCCCGGACGGCCGCACGCTCGCCGTGGCCCGCGCGGACAGTGCGGTGCTGCTGTGGGACGTGGCCAAGGGCACCGCGGGTGAGCCCTGGCAGCTCGGCCCGGACCTCCGCGCCCTCGCCTTCAGCCCGGATGCGTCGCTGCTCGCGGTCGCCCAGCCGGACGGCGTGCGGATCTGGCACACCGACACCCGGGCGCCCGCCGCCGCGCCCCTGACCGGTCACACGGACGCGGTGCTCGCCGTCGCCTTCGCCCCGGACGGCCGCACCCTCGCCACCGGGGGCCGCGACAACGCCGTCCGCGTGTGGGACACCGCGACCGGGCAGCCGGTGGCGACGCTGTCCGGGCACAGCGGACCGGTGAACGCCGTGCGGTTCGTGTCGGACACCCTGCTGCTGACGGTCGGCGACGACGCCGTGAACCGCCTGTGGCGCCTGGGCGACCCGGTATTCGTCGCGCACCCGGCCGCCGCGGTGCTCTCTCTCGACGGAGTGTCAGGACCGACCGGTCCCCAGGTCGTCGCCGGTGCCGTCGACGGGACGCTCCACCTGTGGGACGTCGCCCGCCACACCGAGGTCACCTCCCGTCAGGCCCACACCGGCGCCGTCTGGGGCATCGTCCACAGCCCGGACGGCAGCCTGCTCGCCACCGCCGGGGCCGACCACGTCGTCCGCCTCTGGCACACCGCAGACCTCTCCCCGGCCGGCGAGCTCACCGGCCACACCGGGCCCGTCAAGGCGCTCGCCTTCAGCGTGGACGGCAGCCGCCTCGCCTCCGCCGGGAACGACGGCGTCGTGCGGCTGTGGGACGTCGCCACCAGGGAGCCGGCGGGCGAGCTGACCGGCCACGACGACGAGGTGTTCGGCCTCGCGTTCATCGGCGACGGCACGCTGCTCGCCTCCGCCGGACAGGACGAGACCGTGCGCCTCTGGGACACCCGCACCGGCCGCGCGACCGTCCTGCACGACCACCACGACACCGTCTTCGGCGTCGCCGCCAGCCCGGACGGCACCCTCCTCGCCACCGCCGGGCGCGACGGCGAGGTGCACCTGCGGCCGGTCGCGGACCCGCAGCGCGTCACCGTCCTGCCCGGACACACCGGCCCGATCGTCAACGTCCGGTTCAGCCCCGACGGCACCCGGCTGGTCAGCGGCTCCCGCGACCGGACCGCCCGGGTGTGGCGGGTGCCGGGCGGAACCCTGGAGGCGGAGCTGCGCGGTCACGCGGCGGCTGTCCAGGACGGCGTGTTCACGGACGCCCGCACGCTCGTCACCGGCTCGCGGGACGGCACGCTGCGCCGGTGGGACCTCGACCCCGGGCGCGTCCTGGCCCGTGTCTGCGGGCTCGCCCCGAGGCCCGACCCCGCTCGCTGGCAGCGGCTGGTGCCGCAGGAGCCGGTGCCGGCGGCCTGTCACTGAGGGTGGCGTCGTCCCAGGTCGGAGGGTGTTGCCAGGTGCCTGGCGGCGCCGGCAACGGACAACCCGTTCAGCCGGTGGCCAGGAGGCCGAACACTCCTGGTGACGGCGGAGCGGCCGGAGCCCCGGCGCCCGCCGTACACCGAGAGGACCACAGCGATGACGCACCACCGTTCCCTGGCCACGGCGCTGGCCACGGCCGCCCTCACCCTCACCACCGCGCTGGGCGCCCCGCCCGTGACCGCCACCGCCCACCCCGCGTCGGCGGAGTCCGGCTGCTCGGCGGGCAACTTCTGCCTCTACACGGAGCAGAACCGCACGGGCGGGCTCCTCCAGCGGGCGAGCTACGACAACGACCTCAGGAACACCAAGGTCGGCTACAACGCGCTGTCCTGGTGGAACCACAGCGACTCCGCCTGGACGGTCTGGACCGATCCGCACTGCAGCGGGTACTCCGTGACGCTCCAGCCCGGCACGTGGGGCAACACGTCGGCGGACTGGTACAAGAACATCCGCTCGATCAACGCCGAGGGCTCCCTCACCAGGTGCCGAACCTCCCGCTGAGACCGTTCCCCGAGCACCGCGCCGCCGCCACGAGGGGAGCGACGGCGCGGTGCCGGCCTCGTCAGTCCTGACCGGTGATCATCGACATCAGCAGCCCGTGCGTCTCGGCGTCCGCCGCCACGAGCAGCCCGCGGCCGCCCGCCCCGGTGCCGATCGGGGTGCCGTCGATGCCGGTGACCACGCAGCCGGCGGCCCGGCACAGCGCGATGCCCGCGGCGAAGTGGACGCTCCCGGACAGGTCGCCGCCGTCGGTGACGTACGCGGCGCGCTTGCCGGCGGCCACCCAGGCCAGCGCCAGGGACGTCGACACGACCCGCGGCCGGAAGCGTTCGACGAACCGCGCGTCGGCGAGCAGTTCCACGGCCCGGAACCCGGGGGCGCCCGGGAACGGCGGGTCGAGGTTGACGTCCACCAACTGCGTGGCGGCGGTGGGCGTCAGCGTCGCGTCGGTGCCGTCGCGGCGCACCCGGGCGGTCGTGCCGTCGGTGAAGAAGACCTCGCCGCCGAACGGATCCGCCACCGCCGCGGCGCCGTCGCGGAGCGCGACGTTGACGGCCACCACCAGGGTTCCCGCGGCGTAGTTGAGCGTCCCGCACAGGGGATCCACCAGCCACTCGCGCCCGGCGCCGACGGCCCCCTGCCGCCCGCCCTCCTCGCCGAGCAGCGCGTCGTCCGGCCGGGCCGCGCGGATGACGTCGAGGATCGCCTGCTCCGCCGCCACGTCGGCCGCGGTGGCGAAGTCCCCGGCGCCCTTGTCGATGCGGGCGAGGTCCTGCCCGTACATCGCGCGCACCACGTCGGCACCGGCGCGCGCGGCGGCGATGGCGACCTCGGAATCATCCATGTTCGTCAGCGAGTTGATCACGGTGAGCAGCATACGAGCGGTACGTGCCGGGAGCCATGCCGTGGGCCCGTTTGAACGCGGCGGCGAAGGCGAACTCGGAGCCGTACCCGACCCGGGCGGCGACGACGCGCAGGGGCGCGTCCGTCGCCCGGAGGTGGCGGGCGGCGGTGGTCATCCGCCACCAGGTCAGGTAGCCGAGCGGTGGCCGGCCGACCGTCGAGGCGAAGCGGCGGGCGAACGCGGCCCGGGAGAGGCCGACTTCGGCGGCGAGTTTGCCGACGGTCCAGGGCTCGGCCGGGGCGTTGTGCACGGTGTGGAGGGCGGCGGCAACGGCGGGGTCGGCGAGCGCGGCGGCCCAGCCGGCCGCCGGACCGTCGGCGGGGCGCTCGGCGAGCCGGCTGCGCAGCACGTACATCAGCAGGGTGTCGAGGAGCGCCGGGATGATCGCGCCGGTGCCCGGGCGCGGCGATGCCACCTCGGCGGCCAGGAGCGTGACGGCGGCGTGGAGTTCGGGGTGACGGTCCGGATCCGCCGGGAGGTGCAGGAAGTCCGGGAGGGTCAGGAGCAGGGGGTGCGTGCGGGTCGGGTCGAGCTCGTACGCCCCGCACAGGACGACGGTGGCCGGGCCGCTCAGGCCGAGGCGGTCGACGGTGTCCGCGACGTAGGCATCGCCGGGCTCGTCCGGCCCACAGACCGGGGCCGTGAGCGGGGTCGCCGGGTCGTCGGCCAGCGCGTGCCCGCTGCCGTGCGGCAGGAACAGCACGTCGCCCGCGCCCAGTCGGACGGGCTCGGCGCCCGGCGCCAGGAACCAGCAACTCCCCTCCAGCACCACCTGGAACGCCACCGCCCCGGGCACGGCCGCGAACCGCTGCCCCCACGGCGCATGCCATCGAACCCACGCCGAGCGGGGACGCCCGGTCCGCGCCACCGTGATCACATCGCTGAGAACGTCCACGGACCGAGCGTATGCGGCGAGTCGCCAGGCGCCCGTCCGAGCAGCGGCTTCGGGCGCGAGCGCGGCCGCCGCACGAACCCGGCGGTATTGCCCCTTCCAGGGCCGGGTGTTGGGTGCTGCCCGGCGGATGGTGACTGTGCGTATCGAGCGGCGGAGGCTGTGCCTTCGTCCCGCGTTGCGGGCACCGGGGGGCGGCGCAGACTGGGGGATGGGGGACGTCGACGAGGCGCCCTGGAGGTACGTCATGTCCGACGGAGTGGAACTGCGCGGAACGTTGCGGAAGGTGGAGGACGTCGAGTTCGAGGTCGTGCGCGTCACGATCGACGTCGCGGACGACGCGGTGCGGCGGGAGCTGGAGAAGGACCCGGCAGGGACCGTCAGGCGGTTCCTGGAGTCGCAGGGGTTCAAGGTCAACGCGATCACGGCGCCGGAGCCGCAGCCCGGCCTGCCGTACCACCCGGGGTACATCCACATCACCAGCGGAGGGGACGAGTCGAAGTGGTCCCCGGTCTTTCCCCTGGCCGACGGCGACGCGGTGAGCGCCGGCGCCGAGCGGGTGCGGGTGGGGACCGCCGAACTCTTCGAGGTGACGATCGAACTCGACGACGCGGCGCGCCGGGCGGTCGCCGCGGACCCGGCCGGGGCGTTCCGGCGGTTCTTCGAGTCCCGGGGGCAGGTGGTGAACGGGGTCACACCGGGTCCTCCCGGTGCCTCGGGGCCGCTGGGCGGAGGGTTCTGGGCGCACGAGAACAGCGGGCCGGAGCGGTCCCAGTGGTACCACATCTTCCCGTGAGGGCCCCGCCCGACGGGCAGGGCCCACCTCCGGGGCCTACCTCGTGCGGCGCTCGGCCACCGCGACGAGCGCCACCCTCGGGACCTCGGCGACGTAGCCGTCGAGCACCGGGCCGACCAGGGGGCGGGCGGGGGCGTTGAGGGGCGTGCAGAGGCCGGCGAGGTGGTCGGTGTGGTCGAAGGCGGCGACCAGGAGCTCCCAGGCCCGCTCGGGGCCGAGCGCGGCGAAGTGGTCCGTCAGGGCGTAGGTCTCGGCGAGGTGGTCGACCATGGCGGCCTTCGCGTCCTCCGGGGAGGCCGCTCGGACGGTGAACGGGTCGTAGACGTCGAGCAGGCGCACGGCGACGGGGTGCGGCGCGAACAGGTCGAGCAGCTCGGTGCGGGTGAAGTGCGGGTGGTCGTGGCGGACGGCGGCGTGGGGGTCGACGACGGTCCGGAAGAACGCGGCCGTCGGGCTGTGCGGCTCGAAGTCGTGCAGCACGACCCGGCCGCCCGGCCGCAGCACCCGCACGGCCTCGGCGACCACGGCGGGCCGGTCGTCGGACGGGACGTGGTGCGTGCCGTAGGCCAGCAGCACCGCGTCCACCGTGCCGTCGGCGAGGAGCAGCCGGTCGGCGGACTGCCGGACGGCGGGCAGGCCGTGGGCGAGGGCGGCGGCCACCATGGGGCCGGAGAGGTCCCCGGTCAGCAGGGCCAGCCCGTCCGGCACCTGTCCGGGGCGGACGGCGGCGGCGCGCGCGAGCGGACCGTCGCCGCCGAGCACGTCCAGGACGAGTGCGTCGCTCGCGCCGCCGGTGGCCAGGCGGAGCAGTTGGCGGCCGCCGGTCCAGTGCACGAGCGGGTTCCCGGGGGCGCGCGGGGAGTCGGCGCAGACGGGGCTGAACTCGTCCGACGGCGAGAAGAGCCGGCGCATGGCCGTGGCGGACCCGAGCCGCCCCGGATCGAGCGCCCGGTGCCACTGCGGGTGCCGGGCGGAGAGGTGCCCGAGGTACTGGTCGAGGGTCATCGCGGGCAGGTACGACGGCGCGGACACGGGCGGCTCCTTTGGCAGGCTCGGCACACCATCAATGCCCATCGTGGGGGCGGTCATTCACGTGATCCACGGGTGCGAATCGGCTGACCAGGCGCACGGCGCCCCCCGGGGCCGTGGGATCCTGGGCGACGATCGTCGGTGGGTGTGAACGGGGGAGAGTCCGGCATGGGGCATCCGGTGCGGGAATGGCTGGACGACGCGTGGGCGCGGACCCGGCTCGTGCAGGTGATCGTGGGCGGGGAGGGGGAAGGGCCGCTCGCCGGGCGCGATGTGCTGGGGTGGGTCGAGAACCCCGACGAGCTCGCGCAGCTTCGGTCGCTCACGACGGAGGGCGGCTTCACCGGGGACATCTGCCGGTGCCTGGGCAGCCTGACGCTGAGCCTCCACGACGCCGACGGCGAGCCGGTGGGGTCCGGCACCATCCACAGCACGGACGTCGCCTGGGAGCGGGCCAGGTTCCGGGACAACCTGACGGTCGCGGACCCGGTCGGCCTGACGCTGTTCCTCGCCGGGCGCGGTGCGCCGGGGCTTCTCCTGAACCTCGTTCCGCGGCTGTCGTACGCCATGGGGCTCCGTGAGGGGGCGCACCAGACCCGGCAGGCCGGCCACGGGCGGTACGGCTCCGGGGAGTTGGTGCGTCGGCAGGCCCCGGTCTCGCTGCGGCCGGCGCTGGCGAAGGTGCCCGGGCGCGACGCCGGGCAGTTGCCGGAGGCCCAAGTGGGCGCGTTCCGCGAGCAGTTGGCCGCCGACTACCCGGATCCCGCCGACCGGGCAGCCGCGCTGCTGACGTGGCTGGGCAGCCTGCCGCATCCCATGGAGGCCGAGTTCGGGGAGGGCGTCCTGGTGCTGCGCCTGCTGGAGGGCCTGGATCCGGTGGGATGTGCGACTGCGCTACCGCAGCCGTTGGACGACAGGGTGGTGCTCGGCCTCCTGAGGTGGGCGTGGGAGCAACCGGTGGACCTGGACCTCGTCGACCTCGCCGAGCCCACCGTCCGTGCCCTGCTGGGCTGATCGTTCAGGACGGCGTGTGTCCCCACCACAGGTGTGGGTGGCCGTGCGTGGACCGTGGCGAGGTGACGAGGTCGGTGACGAGGGCGGGCTCCCCGGCCGGCACCAGGTGGGAGTAGCGGCGGGTCGTCCGGCTCCACTCCAGGTAGCCGCTCATCGCCGTGCGCATGCAGTCGGCGATCCGGAGGGCGGTGGCGGTGTCCCGCAGCCCGACCGTGCTCAACAGGCGCTGCTCCAGGGCGAGGAACTCCTCGCACCAGGCGCTGATCATGCCCTGGATCTCGCGGACGCTGTCGGCGCGGTCGCTGCCCAGCTCGTTCTCGATGACGAGCACGAGGTTGTGGAGGTCGCCGCGCGATTCCTCCTTCTCGACGGAGTGCACGTCGTTGAGGGTGTCGACGACGTCCGCCGTGATGTCGAGCATCCGGCGCACCACGGCGTCGGCGTAGAGTCGGCGCGGGAGTTCGAACCCGTACGCCTTCTGGCTGAGGTCGATCATCGCGTACACGAAGCCCGACCGGCGGCGCAGTTCCGCGTACTCGGCGCGGGTCGGGACGCGGCGGCGGGCGCGGTTGTGCGCCTCCTGGGCGTAGGCGCCGAGGTACCACTGCCAGTGCTGCCCGGTGCGCTCTAGCCAGGCGGGCGAGGCGCCGTCGGCGAGGCGCTGCCACACGTCGCCGAACGCCCGGATCAGTGGCCCGGCGCCCGCCGGCGGCCGCCCTCCCGTGGCGATGACGGTGGCGAAGTCCGAGCAGACAGCCGCCACTTGGTCCGGCTGGTCGGCGAGCGGGCCGTCGACGTGGTCGTCCAGGAAAGTCGCCACCACGACCGCGTCGACGGTCAGGTCCAGCTGCGCACCGCTCGCCCGGGGGTTCCAGGCGGCCATGAGCCCGGCGATGTCCCAGCGCAGGAAGCGCACTTCGTCGACCGGCTCCGCGATGAGCCCCTGTCGCCGGCACCAGAGGAGGCTGCGGTGCCGGGCGGCGTCGGCGTCCGGACTGGTCAAGGTCCGGAAGGGGAGGGTGAACGCGGTGTCCTGGGGCATGCTGGGGCCCTTTCGGGGGAAGGGTGTTCGGGCCGTCGCTCGACCAAAGGGTGACGGCGCCGGTCCCCGCCCGCAAGGGGGCGACTAAGCCGCCACTCTCCGTATTCCGGTTGCGTGCGCTGACAGGATGGCCGGATGGAGCAGATCTTGCGCAGGGCGGGCGACGTGTTGGGCACCGGGCTGACGGACCCGGTGGACCTGGGCGGCAGCAGCCGCAGCGCCGTGCTGCGGTGCCGGACGGCGGTCGGCGGCAGCGTCGTCGTGAAGGCGTTCAAGGGCGGGGACGGGGCGGTGCGCTGTTTCGCGCGCGAGGCCGCCGCGCTCTCGCTCGGGCTGGGCGGCCCGCAGTTGCTCGCCGTCGACCCGATCGTGCCGCTGTTCGTGATGGCGGACCTCGGCACGGCGCCGACGCTGGCGGACGTGCTGCTCGGGGACGATCCGAAGGCCGCCGAGGAGGGCCTGCTGGCCTGGGCGCGCGGGCTCGGGCGGCTGGGCGCTGCATCGGTGCACCGGCAGGCGGAGTTCGAGCGACTGGTGGCGGAGTCCAGTACGGCGGTGGCGCCGGAGGAGCCGTGGATCCGGCAGTCCGTCACCAAGCTGCTGCTGCGGCTTGAGGAGACCGGGATCGCCGTGCCCTCCGAACTCGCCGGGGAGCTGGCGCGGATCGGCACGGCCGGCGGGGAGGAGTACCCCGCGTTCACCCCGGGCGACACCTGCCCCGACAACAATCTGCTCACCCCGGACGGCCTGCGGCTGATCGACTTCGAGGCGGCCTGCTACCAGTCGGTTTTCCTGACGGCCGCCTACTGCCGGATGCCGTTCTCCACCTGCTGGTGCGTCTTCCGGCTCCCGCCCGGCCAGACGGAGGCGATCGAGGAGGCCTACCGCACCGAGATCGTCGCGGCCTATCCCGCACTCGCCGAGGACGCCGTGTGGCAGGCCGGGATGCAGCAGGCCATCGCGGCCTGGACGGTCTACACCACCGTCTGGCTGGTCCCGCGCACGGCGGAGAACAAGCCCCTCCACCCTCGGCGACCGTCCCCGACCGTGCGGCAAGTGCTGCGCCACCGCTGGGAGATGGCGAGCGGACTGACGGACTTCCCGGCCCTCGCGGAGACGGCGGGGCTGCTGCTGCGGAAGATCGCGGGCGACTGGGACGACGAGCCGCTGCCGGGGTACCCGGCGTTCGTGAGCGGCCGGGCGTCGTAGCAGGGGGCCTACCCGGTCGTTCCTCCGGTGAAGACGTTCCTGTCCTGATGGAGGAATCATGTCGAAGTTGCGTACCGCCCTCGCCGCCGCCGTGCTCGGGGCCGCCGTCGTGGTGCCCGCCGTTCCGGCCCACGCGGCGGCCTCCACGCCCGAGGCCCGGGTGAACACCTTCTTCCGGGAGTACCGCCGGGCCGTCCTCGACACGAAGGACCAGTCGCCCGCCGAGGTCCGTGCCCACTACCTGACGGCGGACCTGAACAGGCGGCTCGACGCGTGGGCGCAGGCGAACGACGCCGACCCGGTGTTCCGCGCCCAGAACGTGCCTCTCGACTGGTCCACCCGCTACGAGGGCAGCGGCGCCGGGCACGCCACGATCGTGTTGACGGAGAAGTGGGGCGGGGGCACGTCGCAGGACGTCTGGTACTCGGTGCGGCTGGACACCCTCGTCATCAGCGACCTGGAGGACCCGCCGGCCAATTCTTAGGACAACGGGTCGGTCGGCCGGGCGGGAGCGTGGGCGAACGGACAGTCAGATGACTGATGTCCTGCTCCTTCGCTCACCGACAGCCTTTCCGTGAGCGGTTCGGGGCTCCGGCGATCTCGTCGGGCCCGGGCGGAACCCTCGCGGGAAGGCCTCTCTTCCCGGCCGACCTCCCGAACGGAGACACCCGTGTCCAAGATCCAACGAGGCGGCGGTCTGGTGATGACCGTCCTCACCGCCGTCCTCGCCCTGCTCGTCGGACTGGCCTCGCCCGCGTCGGCCGCCCTCGGCGAGGGCAGCCAGTGGTACCAGGAGACGGAGAACGAGGTGAACCTGCAGTCCGGGGACACGATCTCCGAGGCCCGCAGCCCCGACACCCTCATCCAGGTGTGGCGCGGGAACGACAACAACCGCGTCTGGATATCGCGGAACGGCGGCGCCCCGGTGGTCTTCCCTGGCACCCAGACGCAGGCCGCGCCCCGCGTGGTGTGGACGGCCAACGGCTTCTACGTCTTCCACACCGGGGTCGACGGGCGGATCTACTACACGCAGCCGCGGTTCACCCAGAGCGGGATCCTCTCGCAGAGCCAGCCCGCCAACTGGTGGTCGCCCGAAGGGAACGTGGTGACCAGGCCCAACCTGTCGCCGTCCGTCACCCCGGTCCGCAACGGCGAGATGCTCCTGTCGTGGGGGAGCGCGACCGACAACAACCAGTACACCGCCTCCTTCGACGGAGCGAACTGGGCCGCTCCCCGGCAGGTCCCCGGCGTCCTGAGCGACACGGCCAACTCCATTGCCTACAGCAGCTACTGGGACCAGTTCGCCCTCGTCCACCGCGGGCTGGACGGGCGCGCGTACGTCATGACGCGGGATCGCCGCTCCGACGTCTGGGGCCAGCCGCAGCGCCTCGACGACAACCTGCAGATCTTCGGCACCCCGAGCATCGCGTTCACCACGGAGACGGGCGACGGCGTCATCGCCGTCCTGGGCAACTCCGGCAACGGCTACCACCAGGCCTACCTGGGGCAGTGGACCGAGCGCAGCTGGAGCGGGTTCCAGCACGAGAACACGTACGCCGGCATGCGGAACAACCCATGGCTGACCGCGACCGCCCGGAGCGTCTTCCTCATCGCGACCTTCTATCAGGGTCTCGTCCAGTGGAAGGTCGGCTTCGACCGGCGCCCGTAGTGCACGGCGAGGGGCGGGGGCGTTTCCCTCGCCCCTCCTGCGCGTTACGACCGGGTGATGGCCTGTTTCAGCAGGCCGTGGAGGACGCGTTGCTCCTCCGGGCCGAGGGCCGCCAGCGGGGAGCCGACGGCGAGGAGTTCGAGGAGGCGGTCGCGCATCGCGGTGCCCTCGGACGTGAGCACCAGGTGCTTGGCGCGGCGGTCGGTGGGGTGGGGGTGGCGCTCGATCAGGCCCTGCTTTTCGAGCTTGTCGACGACGAAGGTCGCGTTGGACGGCTCGCAGCTCATGCGCTCGGCGAGCTCGCGCATGGTCATCGGCCCGGTCATCTCGCGCAGCGCCGTCGCCTGGGCCTCGGTGAGGCCGAGGGCGGCGGCGTGCTCGCGCACGTGCTCGCCGATCCGCTGGGCGAGTCCGTTGACCATGCCGCACAGCTGTCGTTCGGCGATGGCCTGCGGTTCCTGGGCCCGGGACGTCGTCATGCCCCCCACCCTAGCAAGTCCGTCAAGCCAGAATATTTCGAGCTTGAATGATTCGAACTTGATGCTTATGGTGATCTCCGTCGCCGCGGAGAGCGTGGCGCCGGGCCGATGAACGGCCATCAGGGGAGAGGACTCACAGTGGACTTGAGCACGAAGCAGGGCACCGCACGGCTGAGCCGGCCGTCGGACATCCGCTCGATACGGCTCGGCGACACCAAGGTGTCGTACGTGCCGGACGGCGACGTGCGGCTCCGGCCGCTCGCGATGCTGCCGGACACCACGGAGGACGTGTGGGCGGCGCACCCCGAGTACCTGGACCCCACGGGCAACCTCGTCGGGAGCGTCGGCGCGCTGCTCGTGGAGCACGGCGGCCGGGCGCTGCTGATCGACACGGGCGTCGGCCCGAGGACGCTGGAGCTCCCGGAGGGCCCGCTCCACTCGATCCGGGGCGGCGCGCTCCTGGACAACCTGGCCCGGCTCGGCCGCGCCCCCGAGGACATCGAGGCGGTGGCCTTCACCCACCTCCACGTCGACCACCTCGGCTGGGCCTGCACCCCCGAGGGCGACCGGCCGGCGTTCGCCCGCGCCGACTACCTGATCTCCGGGCCGGAGTGGGAGGGGCGCGGGGATCTGACGGCCGAGCAGGCCGCGGCCCTCGCCCCGCACGTCCGGACGGTCTCGGACGGCGAGGAGGTCTTCCCCGGCGTGCAGGTGCGGATCACCCCGGGCCACACCGTCGGGCACGCCGAGTACGTCATCACCGGCGGTGGCCGGCGCCTGATCGCCTTCGGCGACGCCGTGCACTCGCCGATCCAGATCGACCACCCCGAGTGGTCCTCGGGCTTCGACCACGACCTCGCCCGGACCGCCGAGAACCGCCGCCGCCTGGTCGCCGAGCTGGCCGAGCCGGACACGATCGGCTTCGGCGTGCACTTCGCCGACGTCGTGTTCGGGCGCGTCGAGGCGGGAGGGGACGGTCCGGCCTGGCAGCCCGTCGACGCCTGATCAGCCCCGAAACGAAGGAGATCCCCGAGCGGTGGGCTCGGGGATCTCCGGGGTGTGCGGTCCGGCAGGACGCTCAGTCGATGCAGAACTCGTTGCCCTCGATGTCCTGCATCGCGATGCACGAGTCGTGACCGTCGTACAGCAACTGCACGCGTACCGCGCCCAGCGGGAGCAGCCGTGCGCACTCGGCTTCGAGCGCGGCGAGGCGCTCCTCGCCCACGAGCCCGGTGCCGACGCGCACGTCGAGGTGCACCCGGTTCTTGACGACCTTCCCCTCGGGAACGCGCTGGAAGTACAGCCGCGGGCCCACGCCGGTCGGATCGGTGCAGGCGAACCACGAACCCCGTTCCTCGGGGGAGCGGGAGTTCTCGTAGTCGTCCCAAGTGGCGAACTCCTTCGGAGGATTCGCTGCCGCGTACCCCAGCACCTCGCACCAGAAGCGGCCGACGCGCTCGGGTTCCGCGCAGTCGAAGGTGACCTGGAACTGCTTGATCGATGACATGCGCGCACCCTAACAGGGGGCTCGGCTGCTCATTCCTCGGCCGGAGCAGGTGCGTTGGTGCCGTGGTCCTACCGGCCCCGGGCCCACGCCCCGCGGGTGATCGCGTACTCGACGTCGCCGTGTTCGGCGCCCTCGATGTACTCGGGCCACTCCTCGAAGAACGTGCGGACGTGCGTCAGCCCGGTTTTCTCCATGACGCGACGGGAGGCCGTGTTCACCGTCATCGTGGTGGCCACGATCCGCTCGACGCCGAGCTCGGTGAAGGCGTGGTGGACGATGGCCCGCGCGCCCTCGGTGGCGTAGCCCCGGCCCCAGGTGGACGGCAGCATGCGGTAGCCGAGTTCGGTGTCGCCGCCGGTCAGGCCGACGCTGCTCGCGGGGCGGAGCGAGACCCAGCCGAGGAAGCGCTTGGACGACGTCCCGACCGCGGCGAAGCAGCCCATGCCGTCCGGGAGTTCGACGTACTCGCGGAGGAGGGCGGGGAGGTGTTCGCGTTCGACGGCGGTCCGGGGCACGGGCCGGCCGTCGTCGATGTGGCGCATGACGTCGGGGTGGCCGTGCAGGGCGGCGAGGTCGTCCAGGTCGGCGGGGGTGAAGCGGCGGAGGGTCAGGCGGTCGGTGTGGAGGTAGGCGTTCACGACGGCGATTCGAGCAGGGCGACCTGGCTTCCGGCAACTGCTTTGCCCATGGGCCGGGGCCCTCGGAACACCGGTATCCGTTGCACGGTGGCGGCCCTGGAGCAACTCTGACACTATCTCAGCTACGGTGAATGCACCGTGTGCCAATCGTTCATTTCGGCCACACCAGCGTGGTCGTGGAGCGTCGAGAAGATTCGAGGCCGGCCTTGAAGTCCGTACGGAACCGCATACCCCATCTGGTGACGGTCGTCCTCATGCTCCTGGGCGTGATGACCGCCGCGACCGCGCAAGCACAGGCGGCCCCGCAGCGGCTCGCCGGTGGCGGGACCATCTGCTCCTACTCACCGGTTCCGGCGGGGTGGGTGATCACGAGTTCGTACAGCAGCGCCGGTTGTCCCGGCACCGGCGTGGCGTTCACCATCGTGGACGTGACCGGGCAGGCCGGCGCCACCGTGTGTTCGATGTCTCCCATCCCGGCGGGGTGGGTGATCACGCTTTCGTACAGCAGTGCCGGTTGCGCCGGTACCGGTGTCGCGTATTCCATCGCGAACACCGCGAACCGGACTGCCGCCACTACGTGTTCGATGTCGCCGATTCCGGCGGGGTGGGTGATCACGCTTTCGTACAGCAGTGCCGGTTGCGCCGGTACCGGTGTCGCGTACTCCATCGCGAACACCGCGAACCGGACCAACGTCACCGCGTGTTCGATGTCTCCCATCCCGGCGGGGTGGGTCGTGGCGAGCTCGTACAGCACCGCCGGTTGCGTCGGCACCGGCGTGGCGTACATCATCGTGAACACCGCCAACCTGCGTTACGCCACCGTCTGCTCCTTCTCGCCGGTCCCGGCGGGGTGGGTCGTGGCGAGCTCGCAGGGCGCCAGCAACTGCGTGGGCAGCGGCATCGCGTACACCATCAGGAAGGTCTGACCACCCGGAGTAGGTCGAGCGCGCGCACGGCCACGTGGCGCGGCCTTCATGAGGCCGCGCCCACGTGCTTGTGACACCACCGAACGGCCACCGCCCGTGACGCGAACACGCGCGTAGGACCCGATAGGCTTCTTCAGCTGGGGGTGCCTCCGGCCGGAGCGGGCATTGCCTGTCGGACACCACACTTCATGACGTGACGATGGGGTGAACGCGATGCCTCTTGAGGGCGAGTACGAGCCGAGTCCGGCGCAGTGGGTGCGCGAGCAGGTCGAGCTGTACGAGAGTTCGGGCGGCACGCAGGGAACGACGCTCTGGGACACGGGCCTGCCCGTCGTCATCCTCACGACGCGCGGCGCGAAGAGCGGCAAGATCCGCAAGACCCCGTTGATGCGCGTCGAGCACGAGGGGCGGTACGCGGCGGTGGCCTCGAAGGGCGGCTTCCCGCGTCACCCGGTCTGGTACTTCAACGTCAAGTCCGACCCGCACGTGGAGCTCCAGGACGGTCCCGAACGCCGGGACATGACGGCCCGTGAGATCACCGGAGATGAGAAGGCCGAGTGGTGGGAGCGCGCGGTCGCCGCGTATCCGCCGTACGCCGAATACCAGGAGAAGACCGACCGCGTGATCCCCGTCTTCGTGCTGGAGCCCCGGCGCGGGTAGGGCCGGAGGCTAGCCGTACAGCCCCGCACCGATCCCGATCAGCTTCCGTCGCTCCACCGCGCCCCCTCGCGTCCGTCCCCTGCGGGAAACCCTATCCGGAGGTCCAGTGGGCACGGAAAAGGCGAGAAGAAATATTCTCCTCGCCACTATCAAGATATAACGCATCGGGGGGCTTGCCGCAAGGCCCCCGGTGTGCCGCACAATCGTCGGTCTCAAGGCCATGACCTGCGGAAACGGGAGCCGGGAAATGCGCGTTTTGTTGACGAGCTGGGGATCACGCGGAGACGTCGAACCGCTGGCGGCGCTGGCGTTGGAATTGCAGCGGCTCGGGGCGGAGGCGGCGGTCTGCGCGCCCGCGGACGACGACTTCGTCGCCCTGCTGGAGCGGGTCGGCGTGCCGCTCGTGCCGCTCGGGCCGACGGTGAAGTCGATCGTCGCCAACCCGAAGCCGCCGACGGGCGAGGACGCCTTCCGGCTGGCGCCGGCGCTGGTGGAGGCGCGGTTCGAGACGCTCGCCGCGGCGGCGAAGGACGGGTGCGATGCGATCCTCGCGACCGGGCTGATGCCGGCGGGCGCGCGGGACGTGGCGGAGAAGCTCGGCGTGCCGTACGTGTTCGCGTGCTTCCACATCGCCGGGATCCCGTCGCCGCACTTCCGGCCGGGCCGGCGCCCGGGGCCGCCGCTGTCGGAGGGGGAGACGGACCTCCGGGTGCTGTGGCGGGAGGACGGCGAGCGGGTGAACGGCCTGTACGGCGAGGCGCTCAACCGTGGGCGGGCCGGGATCGGGCTGCCGCCGGTGGACAACGTCCGCGATCACGTCTTCGGGGAGCGGCCCTGGCTGGCGGCGGACGCGGTGCTCTGCCCGTCGGAAGGGATGACGGACCTGGAGCTGTTGCAGACCGGAGCGTGGATCCTGCGGGACGAGCGTCCGCTGCCGGACGAGCTGGAGGCGTTCCTGGCCGCGGGGGAGCCGCCGGTGTACGTGGGCTTCGGGAGCATGGCGTCGTACGCGCCGAAGGACGTGGCGGGGGCGGTCATCGAGGCGAGCCGCGGGTACGGGCGTCGGGTCGTCGTCGGGAGCGGGTGGGCCGGGCTGGGGGCGGTCGACGACGGCGACGACTGCTTCGTGGTCGGGGAGGTCAACCAGCAGGCGCTGTTCCGGCGGGTGGCTGCGGTCGTGCACCACGGCGGCGCGGGCACGACGACGACGGCCTCGCGGGCGGGAGCGCCGCAGGTGATCGTGCCGCTGATCGCGGACCAGCCGTACTGGGCGGCGCGGGTGGCCGAGTTGGGGATCGGCGCGGCACACCAGGGGCCGGCGCCGACGGTCGAGTCGCTGACGGCGGCGTTGGGGGTGGTGCTGACGCCCGAGGTCGCCGAGCGGGCGAAGGCCGTGGCAGGCACGATCCGGGCGGACGGGGCGACGGTGGCGGCGAAGCTGCTGCTGGAGGCGGCCGGTCAACCCGTACAAGGCCCGGCTGTCGGGTGATTGTCGGGCGCCTGCGAGGTCGTGGGTGCCGGATCGGCTCGCGCAATGGTGGCACCGCCCGAGGAGTTCCAACCCCTCGGGCGGTGCCACCGGCGTGCTCACGGTCGGCTCGATGTCGCGAGACGCTGGAGAAGCCGTTCCATACGGAGATCGTATTCAGTGGCGTCGGCTCTGCGCGTCGCCCCGGGGATGTACGCCGGATACGCTCCCGGGCCGACGGCCTGGGAAGAGGTGACATCCGCCGGCCGACGCGGTGGATCGTGGTCCGTTCCTAGGTTCATGGCCATGAGGAATGCACCGATGATCGATCTTCGCGGCACGACAAAGAAGTACAGCGTCATCGAGCGATCAACGGCGAAGGTGCTGCCCGATTCGACCCGCGACCGCGCCGCCGCGGGCAAGCAGCCCGCGAAGCATCGGCGCCGTAGCCCTTGCCGGTGGCCTGAGTTGGCACTCATCGCCTGTGGAGTCGCCGTTCTCGCCTGGGCGTTCGTGCTCTGCACCACCCTGCCGTCAACAGCGACTGCTGTGCACTGGTCGGCCGCCTGGGCCGGGTTGGATGCCATGGAGGCACTCGGCTTCATCGCCACCGGGGTCCTGGCCGCTCGTGGCGATCCCCGCCGGGCCCTGCCTGCTGCGGCCACGTCGATGCTGTTGCTGGTCGACTCCTGGTTCGACCCGGTGACAGCGGGGCCCGGCAGCGATTTCGCCGTGGCGCTGGCCATGGCGTGCTTCGCCGAACTACCGCTTGCGGTGGTCTGTGCCCTCGTCGCCTGGCGGGCGCTCCGCGTTCCGACACCACAGCCTGTCTGACCAGCCGTCACGTACTCACGACAGAGGACTCTTGATCATGAATCTTCGCACTGCACTCGGTCACCCCGGAGCGCGATGGGGGTTGACCGCGGCGGCGGCCGGCGCCGCGGCCCTGTCCTGGTGGGCGTTCGACTCCGCCCCCTACCCGTACGCGCAGCGCCGGCTCCTCGACCTGCCCTTGCCGCTGCTCAGCCAGGAGCGGCTCGATTCGATGCTGGAGTTGCGTCAGGGCGAGCGGGTCCTGGAGGTCGGACCGGGCACGGGCCTGCAGGCTCTGCAGACCGCCCCGCAACTGGGCACCGACGGTCGACTCGACATCGTCGACGTCCAGCAGGAGATGCTCGACCACGTGATGAGCCGGGCCGCACAGCGCGGTCTCACCAACATCGCGCCGACCCGGGCGGACGCCCACCACCTGCCGTTCGAGGACTCCGTGTTCGACGCCGCCTACCTGGTGACGGCCTTGGGCGAGATCCCGCAGGTGGAGGTGACGCTGACGGAGCTGAGCCGGGTGGTGAAGCCGAACGGACGGATCGTGGTGGGCGAGTT
The DNA here is from genome assembly GCF_042887525.1 of Kitasatospora sp. NPDC057936. Classification (NCBI taxonomy): domain Bacteria; kingdom Bacillati; phylum Actinomycetota; class Actinomycetes; order Kitasatosporales; family Streptomycetaceae; genus Kitasatospora; species Kitasatospora sp. NPDC057936. The sequence goes on along the minus strand of NZ_JBHVPD010000002.1, from coordinate 51,647 downwards.
CTTCGACCGGCACCAGGTGCGGCGCGCCACCCTGGCTCGCCATGCCAATGCTGCGGGGCTCCACGTGACCCGGCTGATCGGCCCGCCGTTCTCCTACTACGCCCGGCTGGCGCCATGCCGACCGGACGGGTCACGGGCGCCGCTGACAGCCGCCGGCACCCAACACCGCACCGCGGTATAGGGAACGAGCAGCGGCGAACGCCATCTTCGGGTGTGAGTGGACGTCAAATGCGAAACCGGGTGGACGCTCAACGCGTCGGCTTGCTGATCCGTGGCGCTCAGCCGACCGGTCCCGTCGTCGGGGGCGGCCCTACCGCCGGTTCGAGCAGCGACAACATCCGCTGTTGCGCGTCGAGGCCGACGCGGATGCCGACCGGCATCGGCAGGTTCGGGCCGGCGTGCCCGAAGTCGACGTTGCCCAGGACCGGGATGTCGCGGTCGCCGAGGACGTCGAGGACGATCTCGGGCAGGGTCGGGGACGCGCCGGGCTCCAGTCCGACGATCTCGCGCGGAACGCCCACGACCATGCCCGAGATCCGGTCGAGGATGCCGGAGTGCCGCATCACCTGCAGGTAGCTCCACACGTGGGAGGCCAGGCCGCCCATCTCCTCCCAGAACAGCACCGCACCGTCGAACCGTTCGAGCGGGAGGGCGAAACGCGTCGCCTGCGCCAGCACGATGCGATTGATCACCCCGCCGATCAGCCGGCCCTCGGCGCGACCGGGACGCCAGCACTCCCACGACGAGCTCGCAGGCAGCGCGCCGATCGCTTCGGTACCGGTCAGCAGTCTGGAGTAGAGATTCTCAAGTTCCGCCCGGCGCGCCACGGGTGCGGACTGCCAGTGCCCGCCGAAGCCGGGAACGGCCATGTCGGCGTGGAACCCGACCAGACCCGTGCGCGCGTAGAGCACCAGGTGCAGCAGCGAGATGTCGCTGTAGCCGAGGATCGGCTTGGGGTCGGCCCGGATCGCCTCGACGTCGATCAGGTCGAGGTAGCCGAGCGCGGTCTGACCGCCGTCACTCGCGACGATCGCGCGCACCTCGGGATCCCGCAGAAGACCGTTGAGCTCACCGGCGATCTCCGCCGGCGTGGCCGCGCTCCACCAATGGCTGCGTCCAGTTTCGAGCAGCGGCGCCCGACGCACACGGAAGCCCATCCGCTGGAGCACGACCACCGTCTGCTCGACGTTGGGTTCGTAAGCGGCGGGCAGGGGACCGGAGAGCGAGGCGATGACCACGAGGTCTCCGGGCCTCAGGGCACGCGGTCGGAGCAGTCGAGGCGGTGCGGAACCAGTCATGGCGTCAGTGTCGTCGGTGCCGCCGGTGGGGTCACGCGACTTTCGCCGGTCCGCCGCCCCGGGATCCTGCCTGGCCATGGTGCCGGGCCGGTCGGCGGGTCTACCTTGGCGCGGTGAATGCTTCGACCGACGCCGCTCGACGGCGGCGCCTGTTCTTCGCCGTCGGGTGGTCCGTAGTGGTGCTGGGAATCGGACGTCGGCGCGACCCTCGATACGGTGTGGGAAGTCGGCGGATCCGACTTCCCACGTACCGGCTCGGATTGCGCTCTCTCAGGCCTCGGCGGTCGCGGCGAAGTCCACGAAGGCCTGCCAGGCCGTGGGGGAGATGGTGAGGTGGGGGCCGGTCTTGTCCTTGGAGTCGCGGACGAGAACGGCGGTCGTCGTCTCGGCGACCTCGACGCAGTTGGCGTCCTCGTTGCCGCTGTAGGTGCTCTTGCGCCAGGCGACTTCGACGCACTCGCCGCCTTCGTTGCTGCTGTGGCTGCTCTTGAACCAGGTCAGCTCGGTCATGTTCCGACGGTACGCCGACGGCCCATCGCTGCCTAGCGATGGGCCGTCAAGAGGCCGATTTCAGACCTCGGCGGTCGCGGCGAAGTCGACGAACGCCTTCCACGCGGTCGGTTCGAAGGCCAGCTGCGGGCCGCTCTTGTCCTTTGAGTCACGGACGTGGACGACGCCGGGGGTCTCTGCCACCTCGACGCAAGCGCCGCCTTCGTTGCTGCTGTGGCTGCTCTTAAACCATGCCAGCTCGGTGCTCATAGCTCTCCCAGCATCTTCTCGATCAAGGACAAGGACTCCTGCGGACTGTGAGCCTGTGCCCTGAGCGTGCCGTACCGCGCGTTCATGATCCGAACCTCGTCCGGGTCGGTGATCAGCCTACTGCTCGTCTGAACCTCGATGTAGCCGGTCTGTGGTTTGCCCTTGGGAGTGATCAGAATGAACCCTCCACCCAGCCCCGCGTGTTCCGTGCGACTCATCGGCATGACCTGGATCGCCATGCCTCGTGTGTTCCCGACTTCAAGCAGCCGGCGCAGCTGTCCTTTGAGGATCTCGGATCCGCCCAGAGGACGCAGAAGCACGCTCTCGTCAATCACCCAGCTGAAGATCGCTCTTGGCCAGCGCGTGAGGACCTCCTGCCGCGCCATGCGCGCGGCGATGCGCATCTCGATCACTTCCTCGGAGAGTGCGGGCTGCCGCATCTCGAAGAGTGCTCGCGCGTAGGGTTCGGTCTGGAGCAGTCCAGGGATGAGAAGCGTGCTGTAGTCGTGCGTCTCGATTGAGTCGACTTCCAAGCCCGCGTAGCCCCGGAACCAGTGCGGGTGCCGCATCCGCGCCTTCGCCCGTGCCTTGACCACGTCCTCCGCCGCGACGGCCAACAGGCCACCGGCGTTGAGGAGTTTGTCGAGGGCGACCAGCAACTCCGGCTGCGGGGTGCGCTTTCCGCGCTCCACCGCGCCGATCAGGTGCTCGCCGTAGCCGACCTTCTCGCCGAGTTCCTTCTGGGTCAAGCCGGCCCGCTCGCGCAGCAGCTTGATCTGCTTCCCGATGGCGCGGAAGAAGTCGGAGACCTCACCCTCCTCCTCCGGCATCGTCGTCGTCGAGTCCTCGTCCCGGACTCCACCCATGGTGACCACCCCTATGATCCGATCACGCCCGCCAGAGGTGACAGGCGACAATCCGCTGCCATACAAGCACTCTCCGTGCCCGCTCCGGCCATGGTCAGCGTACGTCTCTGCCGTCACGCTTTTGCTCATGAAGTCCGAAACCCCCCTCGACAATCCCCGCTCCCAGACCTCCGTCCTCACCGCCACCCCCAAGGGCGCGGCGATCGGACGCCGGATCGCCCGCCGTCAACTCGCCGCCTGGCGCCTCAACTTGACGGCCACCGAGGCGTACTACGCCGCCCTCCTCGTCGTCGGTGAGCTCGCGGCCAACGCGATCACGCACGGCCGTGTTCCGGGGCGCGGGTTCGAGCTCCACCTCTGCCTCACCACCACCGTGCGCCGGGGCACCACCCTCCGTATCGAGGTGTCCGACTGCCGAGGGGACCGCTTCCCCGTCCTCCCGGTCAGGCTCACGTCCAACTCCCAGTCCGGGCGCGGCCTCACGCTCGTCGACGCGCTCGCCGACCGCTGGGGCACGATCCCGCGCCACCCCAACGGCAAGACCGTCTGGGTCGAACTCGACCTCCCCGCCGGCGGCGCCGATGCGGCCTGACATCACCCCCGCCACCGCGACCGCCTGCACGGTCCTGCCGATCACCCTCGTCCTCGCTCTCCTCATCTGGCTCTCCCCTCTCGCCCGTCATCACCCGCACCATTCGCCCCAGCGGAATCCGACCGCGACCCTTACTCCCGTTCGGTGATCAATTCGGTCCGGTTCCCCGAGCCGGACCATTGACCAGCGAAAACGAAGAAGTACCAGCCGGTAAGTACGGTGACGAGTAAAGAAACGTCAATCGCCAAGTCCGTCCCTACCAGCCCCCGTTGCCCCTGTGCTAGGGTCGCCAGCGGCATGAGTGAGCGCGGTCAGACCGGGGGAAAGCTCGTGGCAAAGCCTCGTGTCCTCATCATCGGGGACAGCATTCGAATTGTTCCGAAGGCCACGTCGGCCGATGTCGACGTCGTTTACCTCCAGAAGCCTTCGCAATTCGACCAGGCGGTTATTCCGTTCTGTCGTCAGCTCGTTCTGGTGGACTATCAGCACGTGCCCTCCGCCGTCGCCATGACGCGGGCCCTGCACGAGCTCGGCCCGATCGACCGGATCGTCACCCAGACCGAGGCGGCCCAGCTCGTCGCGGGCCACCTGACCTCGCTGCTCGGGATCGCCGGCACCACGGAACGCACCGCCCGGCTGCTGCACGACAAGTCGGCCATGCGTGCGCTCCTCGACGAGCGCGGCATCGGCCCGGTGCCCTTCGAGCTGAACCCCACCCATGCGCAGCTGCGCGCGTTCGTCGCGGCGCACGGTGCCGCGATCGTCAAGCCGACGATGGGGTCCGGCAGTCTCGGGGTGCGGCGGATCACATCGCTCGACGAGGTCGACGACGTGTGGGCCTGGTGCCAGGAGTTCGGGCTCGGTGAATTCCAGGTCGAGCAGCTCCTGGTCGGCCCGGAACTGAGTGTCGAGGCCTTTTCCGAGGCCGGGCGGCACACCGTCGTCGCGGTCACGGCAAAAGACACCGACGGCGGGACCGTCGAAGTCGGGCACGTCATTCCCGCGCCCATTTCCGACATCGAACTCTCGGAGATCAGTGATGTGACGATTCGCCTGCTCGACGCGGTCGGCCTTCAGGACGGTCCCTCGCACACAGAGGTGATCGTGACCGCCGACGGACCGCGCATCATCGAATCGCACACCCGGCGCGGCGGCGACCGCATCAACGATCTCGTGAAATTGGTGTACGGAATCGACATGGAGGAAGCCGCTTTTCGGCTGGCCGGCCGAGGCTCTCCGCTCGACGGCCTCCACCCGGCGCGCGGTGCGGCGGCGGTCCGCTTCCTGACCGCCGACCCCGGTGTCGTCACGTCCGTGACCGGTGTCGACGCGGCGAAGGCCGTCGAAGGCGTCGTGGACGTGGTCGTGAGCGTCCGGCCGGGTGGGGTGGTGTCGGAGCTCCGTTGGTCGGACGACCGCTGCGGGCTCGTCGTCGTCCACGCCGAGGACGTCGACACGGCCGTGGCCCTGGCCCGCAAGGCGGCCGCCCACGTGGTGATCACCACCGAGCCCGTCGCCGAAGGCCCGGACGCAGCGGCGGCGCCCGAAACGCTGGACGCGATCCTCCGCCCCTACGACGAGGTGTTCGACCCGTTCCACGGGTCCGCCGACGCCTCGTAGGGCAGCGGCGGGACCCGTCCGAACGTCGACCTGGTGCGGCGTGGGAGTGGCCTGCCCCGGTTCCGGCCGGTGGCGGCAACTCCGCTGCAGCACGCCGTGATTGTGCACAACAGCAAATTCACGCCCACGGGCTGAAGCCCTGCCCCGACTTTGGAGTGCGGTATGGCCGCGATCCCTCAATCTGGCATGCGCATGCTCTCCCACACCCAGGAAAGCCTCTGGCTCTTCCACGAGCTCGCCGGTTTCGACGAACCGGCCTACAACGAATCGGTGGCCTTCGACATACGCGGCCCGCTCGATCCGGAGGCGTTACGCGGGGCCGTCCACGCGACGGTCCTCCGACACGACGCCCTCCGCACCACGTTCCTCGAAACCCCGGACGGCCCACGGGCCAGGGTGCACGACTCCGCTCCGGACCGCACGACCTTCGCCGACCTCCGCACAACCGCCCCGGCCGAGGCCCGCGTTCAGGCGGACGAGCTCCTCGCCGAGCACCACCGGCAGCCGTTCGACCTCGCTGCGGCCCCGCTGCTGCGCACCCTCCTCGTGGCGCTGCCGGGCGATCGCTGGCTCCTTGGACTGACGGCTCATCACATCGTCATCGACGACTGGAGCATCCATCTCGTCCTGGAGGAGATCGGGGAGAACTACCGCGCGCTCACGGCGAACGGACGCATCCCGGAACGGCCCGCCGCCGGCGCTGCGTTCCGCGCGTTCGTCGCGGCGAGCCGCACGGCCGACGCCACCGCCGACCAGGCCGAGAAGGTCGAGCGCTGGCGCCGATCCCTCGCCCACTGCCCGGAGTTGCTGGGCATGCCGCTCGACCGCCCGCGACCCGCCGTGCAGACCTTCCGCGGCGACAGCCTGACGGTGACCGTCCCGCGCGCGGACGTCGAGCCGCTGCTGAAGGAGTGCGCGCGCGAGTGCCGCAGTACCGCGTTCCCGGTGTTCCTCGCCGCGTACGCCGTGCTGCTGAACCGGTACACGCGCCAGGACGGGTTCGCCGTCGGCACCACGGTGCTCAACCGGCCGGGCGCCGAGGACCTGGACGAGGTCGGCTGCTACGTCAACACGCTGCCGCTCTTCGTCCCCGTGGACCCGGACGACAGCTTCCGCACGGTGCTGGGCAGCGCGCAGGAGGCAGCCGAGCGGCTGCTGGACGACGGTGACACCCCGTACCCGAAGGTGGTCGAGGCGCTCGGGGTCGAGCGGCCGCGCGACCACAACCCGGTGTTCCAGACGATGCTCACGCTGCTCGGCGGCCGGCCCGCGCTCGACCTCGGGCCCGGCCCGGTCGCCGAGTACCGCCCGGTCCGCCGCACGGCCGCCAAGTTCGACCTGATGCTGTACGTCGAGGCGGCCGACGACGCGTACGCGTTCGAGCTGGAGTTCAACACCGACCTCTTCACGCGCGAGACCGCCGAGCGGATCCTGCGGAACTACGCGCAGCTCCTGACCTCGCTGGCCGCCGCCGGCGTCGACGCCCGGGTGGGCGCGGCGTCGATGACGCGCGAGGCGGACCGGAGGCTGATCCTCGACGACTGGAACGCCACGCGGGCCGAATACCCGGCCGGGACGGTCGTCGACGTCATCGAGGAGCAGGTCCGGCGGACCCCGGACGTGCTTGCCGTCGCGTTCGACGGTGAGCGCCTCACGTACGGCGAGCTCAACCGACGGGCGAACCGGGTGGCGCACCGGATCCGTCGGCAGCTCGCGGCGCGCGGGAAGGGCCCGTTCGTCGGCGTCTTCATGGAACGGTCCGTGGAGATGGTCGTCGCGCTGCTCGCGATCGTGAAGGCGGGCTGCGCGTACGTCCCGATCGACCCCGAGTACCCGGCCGCCCGGACCGCCTTCATGGTGCAGGACGCGGACCTGCCGCTGATCCTCACCCAGGAGCGGCACCGCGAGGGGCTCGGTGAGGTGACGGCGGACGTCCTCGTCCTGTCGGGTCCGGAATCGTGGCACGAGGACGACGTCGACCCCGTACGGGAGTCGAGCCCCGCCGACCCCGTCTACATGATCTACACCTCCGGCTCCACCGGGCAGCCCAAGGGCGTCGTCAACCGGCACGACGCGCTCGCGAACCGGCTGCACTGGATGCAGTCCGCCTTCCCCCTCGCGGGCGAGGATCGCGTCCTGCAGAAGACCCCGTACAGCTTCGACGTGTCGGTGTGGGAGTTCTTCTGGCCGCTGATGACCGGCGCCGCCATCGTCGTGGCCAAGCCCGGCGGGCACCGGGACCCGGACCACCTGAAGGAGCTCATCCGCTCCGCCGCCGTCACGACCGTGCACTTCGTGCCCTCCATGCTCAACGTGTTCCTGGAGACGGACGGCCTCGCCGGCCACTGCGGCTCGCTCAATCGCGTCGTCTGCAGCGGGGAGGCGCTGCCGCGCAAGACCATCGAGGTGTTCGACGCCGCGCTCCCGGGCTGCGAGTTGCACAACCTGTACGGGCCCACCGAGGCCGCGATCGACGTCTCGCACTGGCCCTGTACGACCGACTACCCGGGCGAGATCGTCCCCATCGGCACGCCGATCGCCAACGTGCGGCTGTACGTCCTGGACCAGGACCTGCGGCTCCAACCAGTCGGTGTGCCAGGCGAGTTGTGCATCGGCGGCGTGGCCGTCGCCACCGGGTACCACGGGCGCGACGAGCTCACCGCCCGCATGTTCGTCGCCGACCCGTACGGCACCGCGCCCGGCGCCCGTCTCTACCGGACCGGTGACCTGGCGCGCTTCCTGCCGGACGGGCAGATCCAGTACCTGGGCCGCATCGACAACCAGGTCAAGCTGCGCGGGCTGCGCGTGGAGCCCGACGAGATCGCCGCCGTGCTGCGGGACCTGCCCGGTGTCCAGGACGCGGCCGTCGTCGTGGACTCGTCGGGGCCCGCGCAGGCGCTCGCCGCGTACGTCGTCAGCCAGGCCTTCGACGCCGACGACCTGCGGGCCCGGCTGCGCAAGCTGCTGCCGGAGTTCCTCGTGCCGCAGTTCCTCGTGGGGCTCGACGCCCTGCCCACGACGCCGAACGGCAAGCTCGACCGCCGGGCGCTGCCCGCGCCGACGGCGGGTGCCGCCGAGACCGCGAGCCCCGGCCCCGCACCCGCCACGGACGCCGAGCGTGCCGTGGCCCGCGCCTGGCAGGAGGTGCTCGGCCTGGCCGAACCGGTCGGTCTGGACAGCAACTTCTTCGCCCTCGGCGGCGACTCGATCCTCGCCCTGCGCGTCTCCTCCCGCCTGCGCGCGGCCGGCTACCCCGTGGGCCTGCGCGACGTGTTCGCCCACGCGACGCTCGGGGAGCTCGCCGCTACGCTCACCCGGGGCGGCGCAGCCGAGGCGGCCGTCACGCCCGCGTTCGCGCTCGTGGCGGACGAGGACCGGGCCCTGCTACCCGCCGACGCGGTCGACGCGTGGCCGCTCACGAAGCTCCAGTCCGGCATGATCTACCACTCGCTGCTGGACGAGGACTCGCCCGTCTACCACGACATCTTCGACTACGAGCTTGCTGGCCTGCCCGACCCGGGCCAACTGGCCCGTGCTGTCCGCGAGACTGTGGCCCGGCACGCCCAACTCCGGTCGTACTTCGACCTGGAGAACTACGAGGAGACTCTCCAGATCGTCCTCGCCGAGGCGTTGCCGGCCGTAGAGTTCGTGGATGTCTCCCAGCTGCCCTCCGGCGCACAGGACAAGGCCGTCGAGGACTGGATCGAGGCCGAGAAGCACCGCCCGCTCGATCTCGCCCGGCCGCCCATCCGCTTCTGCGTCCACGTGCGGGGTGCGGACCGCGTGAACCTGGCGGTCTCGTTCCACCACCTGATCCTGGACGGGTGGAGCGTCGCACTCGTCGTCGAAGAGATCCGGCGGCGGTGCGGCGAACTCCCCGGCGGGCGGGTGCCGGCTCCGGCGCCGAGCTACGGCACGTACGTGGCGCTGGAACGCGAGAGCGCGCAGCGGCCCGAGGACCGGGCCACCTGGCGGCGCCTGCTCGGCGGCCACTCCGCGACGCTCGTCGCAGGCCGTCCGTCGCCCGGCCAGGAGATCGAGACCGCGGCGGTCGAGCGGATCGTCCCGGCCGACCTCGAAGCCCGGCTGCGCCGGCGCGCCGCCGCCCTCGGACTGCCGCTCAAGTCGCTCTACCTGGCCGCGCACTGCGCCGCGCTCGCCGAGCTCAGCGGCGCCTCCCGGGTGATCGCCGGCCTGGTCGGCAACGGCCGTCCGGAGATCCCGGGCGGGAGCGAAATGGTCGGCCTGTTCCTCAACACCCTGCCGTTCCCCGTCGAGGTGGGCGAGGCGGACGACCCGGCGCTGCCGGCCGCGGTCTTCGCGCGCGAGCGCGAGCTGATCCCGCTCCAGCGGTACCCGCTCGCCGACATCGAGCGGCAGCACGGGGGAGCGCTCTTCGACGTCGTCTTCAACTACACCGACTTCCACGCGTACGCGGCGGGAGCGGGCGGAGTAGGGGGAGTCGGCGAGGTCGCGGCGCAGGAGGGCCCGGTGACGATCGCGAGCGCCCGCTACTTCGAGCTCACCAGCTTCCCGGTGCTCGTCCACGTCCACCGGGACCACTTCGCGGACGCCACGGAGATCGCCGTGTGCCATGACCCGTCCCGGATCAAGAGCGCCACGGCGGAGGCGTTCGTCGACGACTTCCTCGCGGCCCTCGGGCGCTACGCGGCCGACGGGGCGGCGGGCGGCGACGAGGACGAGACGGAGCTCGCCGTCGCCGGGATCATCGCTAAGGCGGTCGGCCGGGAGACGGTCGGGGCGAACGAGAACTACCTCGACGCCGGGGTCGACTCGATCACCTCGATCCGCATCCTCGTCAAGCTCCGCAAGGTGTTCCCCGGCGCGGCGATGCGCGACGTGATGGAGGCGCGGACGGTCCGGGCCCTCGTCCGTCGCCTGGCGGGGCAGGCGCCCGTCACCGAGGCGGTGCACGTGACGGAAAGCGCCGGCACGGCCGGGCCGCTGCCGGAGGGCGTCGTCGACGCGTACCCGCTCACGGCCACGCAGCTGAGGATGCTCGAAGCGACGCGGCGCGACCCGGCGCAGTCCGCGTACCACGACGTCTTCGCGTACACCGTCGCCCTGCCGCTGGACGAGCCGCTGCTCCGGGCCTCGCTGCGGCGCATGATCGAGGCGTACGAGACCCTGCGGACCTCGTTCGACCTGGACGCGCGGCGGCAGCTCGTCCACGCCTCGGCCGAGCCCGACCTCACCGTGTACGACGACGGCTCGGCCGGCGCCTGGTTCGAGCGCGAGCGCGGCTCCGGCTTCGCCTGGGACCGGCCGCCGCTGCGGTTCGCCGCCCACCGGCTCGCGGAGGATCGTTTCGTCCTCTCGCTCGGTTTCCACCACGCGATCATCGACGGCTGGAGCCTGTCGCTGCTCGTCCGGGACCTCCTGCTCGCGTACACGGGCACGCCGGTGGAGTGGCCGCAGCCCGGTTCCTTCCGCGCCTACGTGGAGGCGGAGGCTTCCGCCCGAGCCTCGGAGGAGTCGCAGGGGTTCTGGCGGGACGTCCTCGCCGGACACCCAGGGACGGCGCTGCCCGGCTACCCGTCCGACGGTCGCGACGCGCGTTGGGCGGAGGCGACCGTCGTCGTCCCGGCCGCGCAGGAGGCCGAGCTGCGCGAGGTCGCCCGGAGCACCGGGCACCCGCTCAAGCACGTGCTCCTGGCGGCCCACCTGCGGGTCCTGGCGCTCGTCACCGGCGAGCAGGACGTCGTCAGCGGGGTGTTCACGCACGGCCGACCCGAGACGGACGGAGCCGAGGCGCTGGTCGGGATGTTCCTCAACTTCCAGCCGCACCGGGTGCGCGTCGACGGGCAGACGTGGCCCGAGCTGATCGACGAGGTGTTCGCGTCCGAGATGCAGGTGCTGGCCCACCGGCGGTGCGCGGCGCCCGAACAGCCCCGCTACGCAGCGCTGTTCAACTACACGGACTTCCCGGCCTACTCCGACGTGGCCGCCGATCGCGCGTACCTCACCGACGTCCGGTGGTTCGAGCACACCGACGCCCCGCTCCTCGCCACCGTGGGCCGCGACCCGGCCCGCGCCGCGCTGGAGATCACCCTCGACGCCGACGGACGGCGGCTCCCGCAGGCGGCGCTGGACGACCTGGCCCGCCTCTACTCCGCCGTCCTCGCCCAGATCGCCGCCCGCCCGACCGGCCGGGTCCACGACGTCACCGACGAGATCCGCACCCGCACGGACGACCTCCGCGCGCGGCAGAACCCGTCCACCTGAGAGAGGAAAGAACCCGTGACAACGATCGACCAGAGCGCCCAGGAAGGCGTGCGCACCTTCGAGCAGCCGGACGGCTACCTCACCCACTACCGGGTGTGGGGCGCCGAGGCCGCCCCCGACCTCGTCGTCATGCTGCACGGCGGCATGAGCCACTCCGGCTGGCAGGCGCCCCTCGGCACCCGCCTCGCCGAACTCGGCGCCGGCGTCGCCTTCCTCGCCGTCGACCTGCGCGGCTCCGGGCTCAACGCCGTGCGCGGACACATCCCCGCCGGGGACCTGGCGGTCGAGGACGTCGCCCGCCTCCTCGACAGCATCCGTGCGGCCCGCCCCGGGACCAGGATCCACCTGGCCGGCTGGTGCTTCGGCGCCCAGGTGGCGACCGTCGTCGCGGCCCGCCTCGCCGAGCGCACCGTTCTCGCGAGCCTGCTGATGGTCTGCCCCGGCTTCTTCTTCAACGAGCGGTACAACGACGTCCTCGACCGCTCCATCGACGCCGCCCTCGACGTCGTCGAGGTGCTCGACCTCGGCGTCGAACCTAGCCGCCCGTTCATCAAGATCCCGCTGCGCCCCGGCGACTTCACCGACGACGCGGACTGGCTCGCCGCCATCGACGCCGACCGGCTCAAGCTCGGGCACGTCACCGTCGGCACGGTCGACTCCTGGGAGGAGATCGCCGTCGCCTCCGAGAAGGACTACGCACGGATCGGGCGGCTCCCGGTGCGGGCCGTTTTCGGCCGGCGCGACAAGCTCGTCGACAACGCCCGCGTGCGCGCCTTCCTCGAAGCGCACCCGGACCTGGAGGTGCACGAGCTCGACACCGGCCACGCCGTCCAGTTCGAGGAGCCGGACGCGCTCACCCGGCTGATCGCGGCGTTCGTCACCGGCGCCGCCGCCGGGCCGACGCCGTGACGCTCGGGATCGATCGCTACCGGAAGGCGCTGTCCACGCCCGGTGCGTGGGGGTTCTTCATCCCCGGGATGCTCGCCAGGTTCCCGATCGGGATGACCGGGATCAGCATCCTGCTCTTCGTCTCCGAGACGCGGCACGACTACGGGACCGCGGGCGCCCTGTCGGCCCTCGCCGCGATCGGGTACGCCGTCGCCGCACCGCAGCTGGCGCGCCTGGCCGACCGGGTGGGGCAGCGGAGGGTCCTGCTGTCCTGCGCCGCGGTGTGTGGCGTCAGCGGCAGTGCGTTCGTCGTGAGCGCGCTGCACACCGGCATGCCGCTGTGGACGCTGTTCGTGACGGCGGCCGTGATGGGCGCGGCCACGCCCGCGATCGGCTCGATGGTGCGGGCGCGGTGGAGCGGACTGCTGGAGAGCTCGCCGCTCAAGGGGACGGCCTTCGCGCTCGAATCGCTGGTCGACGAGGTGATCTTCATCGCCGGCCCGGTCGTCGCGACCTCCCTCGCCGTCGGTGTGAACCCGACCGCGGGCATCATCGGATCGCTCGTCCTCGTGTGCGGCGGCAGCGTCCTGCTGTCGCTCAGCGGCCGGACCGAGCCCCGGAGGCGGCCCGGCGACCGTGTCACGGGCAGCGCCCTGTTCCTCGGGCCGGTCGCCGTCGTCGCGGGCGTGAACCTGTGCTTCGGCGGCATGTGGGGCTCGGTCGACATGGCCACCGTCGCCTTCTCCGGCGCCGAGGAACAGAACTTCATGGCGGGCGTGCTGCTCGGGATCTACGCGATCGGGAGCTCGGTGGCCGGCGTCGTGTACGGCGCGCGGGAATGGCCGGCGCCGCTGGCGCAGATCCTCCGTGTCTCGACCGTCATCATGGCCGTCGGCATCCTGCCGATGCTCCTCGTGCACAGCTTCCTCGCCGCCGGGATCGTGCTGCTGGTGGCCGGGGCGAGCTCCTGCCCGGCGATGATCGCCGCGATGATGCTGGTCGGGGAGGGCGTTCCAGCCTCCCGCCGGACCGAGGCGATGGCCTGGCAGTCCACGGCCCTCTGGCTCGGGGTGGCGGTCGGCTCCTCGGCCAGCGGCCACCTCGCCGACTCCTTCGGCGCGCACGCGGCGTACGCCTTCGCGGCGCTGTGCGGCGGCGTGGGCTTCGTGGTCGTCATGGCGGGGCGACGGCGCCTCGAACCGCGGCCCGCCCTGCCCACCACACCCCCGTCGAACCTCCAGACTTCCGAGCCGGGTACCCGATGACTTCCTTTCCCTCCCCACCGTGGATCGCCGACCGGATCCGAGCGCGGGCCGAGTCCGCCGACCCCGCCGTCCGTTCCCGCGTCGCCCTCCGCACCACCGGCACCGACACCACCTACGCCGAGCTCTGGGAGCGCGCGCAGAAGACGGGCGCCGAGCTGTCGGCCCTGGGCATCGGACCCGGCGACCTCGTCGGCATCCGGCTGCCCTCCGGCCCGGGCGTCGTCGTCGCCATGCTCGCGAGCTGGCTCGCCGGGGCGGCCTTCCTGCCGATGGACGCGGCGGTGCCCGACGAGTACCGGGACCGGCTGCTGAGCAGATCCGGCGCCCGGGCCCTCGTCGACGCCGAAGGCCCGCACGCGCTCGCCGGAGCGGACGCGGGCACGGCGGCGCAGCTGAACGTCGGGCGCCTCGCCGACCGGGCGGCGTACGCCATCTACACCTCCGGCTCGACCGGCACCCCGAAGGGCGTGCTCGTCGGGCAGGACGCGCTCGCCGCGCACGCGGTGGGCGTCGCGGACCTGCTCGGGCTCCAACCCGCCGACACCGTGCTGCAGTTCGCGGGGCTCGGGTTCGACGTCGCGCAGGAGGAGATCTGGCCCACGCTCGCCGTCGGCGGGACGGTGGCGTTCCTGGACTCCGCCGCCCGGGCGCTACCGTCCGTCGAACTGGCCTCCCGTGCTCGTGAGTTGAACGTCTCCATGCTGCAACTCCCCACGGCCTACTGGCGTCTGCTGTGTGCGGAGATGCAGGGCGCGGACGTCTCCTTCGCCGGTGTCCGTACCGTCGTCATCGGCGGTGAGAGCGCCGGCACGAAGGACGTCCACGCCCACCGCGCCGGACCGCTCGGCCACTGCACGCTCGTCAACGGCTACGGGCCGACCGAGACCGTCATCACCTGCACCGCCCTCGTCCTGCGCCCCGACGACCCGCTGCCGACCACCACCGGCCTGCCCATCGGCGACCCCGTCGGCGACCGACGGCTCCACGTCCTCGACGCCGACCGGCGCCCGGCCGATCCCGGCGCGCCCGGCGAACTCTGGATCGGCGGCACCCCGCTCGCCGACGGCTACCTCGACGACCCTTCCCGCGCCGCCGAGAACTTCCGCCCCGACCCGTTCTCGGCGGCCGACGACGACGCCCGCATGTACCGCACCGGCGACCTCGTGCTGCGCCACCCGGACGGCGCCGTCGAGTTCCTCGGCCGCCTCGACAACCAGGTCAAGGTGCGCGGCCACCGCATCGAGCTCGACGAGGTGGACCGGCACCTGCTTGACACGCCCGGCGTCACGGCCGCCGCCGCCGTGGCGATCGACGACGGGACGGGGACGGGTGGACGGACGCTCGCCACCGTCGTCTCGGTCGGTCCGGACGGCCCGACGGCCGACGGGATCCGCGAGCACCTGCGGGCGCGCCTGCCCCGGCACATGGTGCCCGGCCTGATCCTCGTCCGGGACCGGCTGCCGCTCACCCCCTCGGGCAAGATCGACCGCCGGGCCGTCGCGGCCGCTGCGACAGCCACGACGGCCGCCGGTCCGGAGCCCGACGTCGTCGCGCACACCGCCCAGGCTTCCGAACTCTCGCTCCTGCTGGACCTCGTCCGCACGCTGCTCCGCGCGCCCGACTTCGGCCCCGACGACGACTTCCTCGCCCGCGGCGGCGACTCGCTGGTCGCATTGCGCGTCAGCGGTGCGATGAAGCGGCACGGCTGGCGCCTGCGCGCCTCCGACCTGGTGGCGGCGGGCAGCGCGCGTGCGGTGGCGGCCCGGATGGAGCGGTTCTGAGCCCCGGCCGTTCTGAGCCCCGGCCCCATGATCCGTCATTCGTTATGAGGAGATACCGATGACCACCACATCCATCCACCGGCAACTGACCGCCTGGATCGAGAGCGAGGACTTCTCCTGTCTGGGGGCCAAGGCGGCGCTGCGCCGCGAGAGCCTGCGCCCCATCCAGGTGGGACCCATGGGCGAGGCCGCGACCACCGAGGCGCTGCACGACGCCCTGGTCGACTTCGTCACGCACGACCTCGGCCCCGACCAGAACTTCGCGTCGATCGTCGCCGTCTTCGACGGCCCGTCAGGCCTCCCCGAGCCCGAATTCCACGCCCTGCTGTGGCGCCAGCTCGCCGACCTCCACGCCCTCGACGCCGACAGCGGCTACCCCTGGGCGGAGGGAGCCAACCCGGACCCGGAATCCCCGTCGTTCGGCTTCAGCATCGCCGGCCACCCCTTCTTCATCGTCGGCCTGCACGAGAACGCGTCGCGGATCACCCGGCGGTTCGCCTTCCCCGCGCTGGCGTTCAACTCGCACCACCAGTTCAAGCGCCTCGTGGAGAACGGCGTCTACGGCGGCCTCCAGCGCCGCATCCGCGAGCGCGAACTGCGCCTCCAGGACTCGATCAACCCGAACCTCGCCGAGTTCGGCGAGTCCTCCGAGGCGCGCCAGTACTCCGGGATGGCGACGGACGGGGAGTGGCGCTGCCCGTTCCAGGCCCGCTCGGAGCAGCCCGGGGCATGATCCGAACGGGAGCTGCGCCGCCGACGTGAGGCCGGGCCCGGCCACAGGGCCCGGCTGTCGGCGCGGGCCGAAAGCGGAGGAACAGCGGCAGGCGGTCGGGCGGGTGGTAGGGAGCCGGAGCGCCATGGGCAACTGTCCATTGATGGAACGATATTGACGATCAGTCAGCTGGGTGGGCAGAATCCATGGCCGTCACCATGCCAGCCGGCAGGGGCCGTTGCCACCGGATTTGCCGTCAGGCGGGCTGCGGAGGTGCGGTGGTCGGCGGACTGCAGGGGCGCGGCCGTCGGCAGACCGCGGGCGCGGCCACCGTACCGTGAAGTGCCGCAGCCGTACACACGTTCGCTGACCAGGTTCTATGAGAGAAATCCGGGACGGGTTGCGGACACATGCAGGGGTGGCAACAGGGGGGTCGGTCCTTGATAAGTTCACCCCCATGACCACCGAGGCCCTGCGGCGACTCAACGACTCCGAGCACGGCGAGATCTGGAACCGATTCCAGGCCGCGTTCGACTTCCGACCCGACACGTCCGTCATTCCCGGCATCTCGGAGCCCGCGTCCTCGGTGACGTGGAGCCTCGACGCGCTGGACGACGACCCGGGGTACCGGAAGCTCGACCGGCTCGTCGGCGTGGTGCAGGACGGGCTCGCGCGATGTTGCCGGCCCGGCGAGGCGCTCTGGCTCCTCGACCAGCCGCACGCGTCCTACCGGCTGCGCCCGGACCTCGTGCCGGACGGCGCGGCCACGCCGCGCGTCGTCGAGGGGCAGCCGTGGCAGGGGTGGCCGCTGAGCCCGTACCCGGACGGGAACCACTCCGTCCAGCTCGCCGAGGACTTCCGCTTCGGCGTCTTCGGGCACCCGTCGGAGAAGTCCCTCTGCGTGTTCGGCACCGAGCTGCTCGACGCGATCGCCGGCGAGGTCGACGGCCTGCTCCCGCAGGTCATCCGCCGGGACGGCAAGCCCGTCGGCTGACGCTCGTCCCCCGGAGCCGGGGGCGGGGGCGGAGCCGGGGGCGGACAGGGGAGCACCGTGGGACAACCGTCGACAGATCACGCGCCGGACGGGCTCGGGCGGCGGCTCGGCACGTTCGACGCCGTCGTGATCGGCCTCGGCTCGATGATCGGGGCGGGCATCTTCGCCGCCCTCGCCCCGGCCGCCGGCGCTGCGGGGTCCGGACTGCTTCCCGGGCTCGCGCTCGCGGCCGTGGTGGCGTACTGCAACGCGACGTCGTCCGCCCGGCTGGCCGCCCGGTACCCGCAGTCCGGCGGGACGTACGTGTACGGGCGGGAGCGGCTGGGCGAGTTCTGGGGCTACCTGGCCGGATGGGGGTTCGTCGTCGGCAAGACCGCGTCGTGCGCGGCGATGGCGCTGACGGTGGGCGGCTACGTCTGGCCGGGGCAGGAGCGCGCCGTGGCGGCGGCGGCCGTCGTGGCGCTCACGGCGGTGAACTACGGCGGCGTGCAGAAGTCCGCGTGGTTCACCCGGGCGGTCGTCGCCGTGGTGCTCGCGGTGCTCGCGGCCGTCGTCGTGGCGGCCCTGACGTCCGGTGACGCGGACGCGGCCCGGCTCGGCTTCGGTGCGGACGCGTCGTTCCACGGGGTGGTGCAGGCCGCGGGCCTGCTGTTCTTCGCGTTCGCCGGCTACGCCCGGATCGCCACCCTCGGGGAGGAGGTCCGCGACCCGGCCCGCACGATCCCCCGGGCGATCCCGCTGGCCCTCGGCATCACGCTCGTCGTGTACGCGCTGGTCGCGGCCGCCGTCCTGGCGGTGCTCGGGCCCGAACGGCTGGCCGCCGCGGGTGCGCCGCTCTCGGAGGCGGTACGGGCGGCCGGTGCCGCGTGGCTGGCCCCGGTGGTGCGGGCGGGCGCGGCCGTGGCGGCGCTCGGCTCGCTGCTGGCGCTGATCCTCGGGGTCTCCCGGACGACGCTCGCGATGGCGCGCGACCGCCACCTGCCGCATGCGCTGGCGGCGGTCCACCCGCGCTTCCGGGTGCCGCACCGGGCGGAGCTCGCGGTGGGGGCCGTGGTGGCGGCCGTCGCGGCGACGGCGGACCTGCGCGGGGCGATCGGCTTCTCGTCCTTCGGCGTGCTCGCCTACTACGCGATCGCCAATGCCTCCGCCTGGACGCTGACCAGGGCCGAAGGCCGCCCGCCGCGGGCCGTCCCGGTGGTCGGCCTCGCGGGCTGCCTGGTGCTGGCGTTCGCGCTGCCGCCGTCATCGGTGGCCGCCGGCGCCGCCGTCCTCGCGGTCGGCGCCGGGGCCTACGCCGTGGGTACTACGCGACGGAGTCGGTGAGCACCTTCGCGAGGAAGGCGTCGAGATTGCCCACCGTGCGGACGATCTGCTCCTCCACCGGCAGCGACTCGTTGGGACGCGTCACCAGCGTCGACTTCTTGAGGCCGCGCACGTACAGCGAGCAGGCCAGGTCGGCGCAGATGTAGCTGCCGACGGAGTTGCCCTCGCGCCCGGCGGCGCCGGCCCGACGGGCGGCCAGCAGCGCGACGCCGGAACCGGCGTGGGCGGTGACGCACAACGAGCACACGTTGCTCTTGGTGAGGCTGCGGCGCACCGACGGCACCCGCAGGGTGACGCCGACGAGCTCGCCGCCGTGGTGGGCCACCAGGTAGGCGCGGTCGGGCGCGCCCGGATCCCGCCAGCCGAGGAAGTCCAGCTGCTCCCACGGGAGTTCGGCCAGCCCCCGGGGGAGGTTGAGCCGGCGGGCCTCGCCCTTGGAGCAGTTGACGAAGGATTCGCGGATCTCGGTCTCGTTCAGGGGTTGCATGGGGCGGAAGCTAACACCCGTACGCGCACGATGTCGCGGCAATTTCCGGCGCGCAGGCGTGGGGTCGCCCGTTTCCCCTCCCGTTCCACGGTATACCGCACGGGGGATCTTGCCGCAAGGCCCCCATATCGGGCGAAGATGGACCTCCGCGTGACGGGACGCGGCGGACGGACGGGAAGTGACGAACATGCGGGTGCTGTTGTCCACGATCGGCTCGCGGGGCGAGGCGCAACCGGTGGTCGCACTGGCGCTGCGGTTGCTGGAGCTGGGCCAGGAGGCCGTGGTGTGCGCGCCGCCCGACTTCGAGGAGTGGGCGCGGTCGCTGGGGATCGAGTACGTGCCGGTGGGCCCGCTGCTGCACGGGACGGCGAAGCGCCCGGCCGGGCAGGTGCCCACGCCCGAGCAGCGGCGGCGGATGATCGAGAGCACGGTGGCCGACCAGTTCAAGGCCGTGGGCACGGCGGCCGAGGGGTGCGACGTGATCGTGGGCGGCGGCGCGCTGGCGGTCGCGGCGCGCTCGGTCGCCGAACAGCGGGGCGCCGGCTACGTCTACGCCGCGTTCGCGCCCATCACGCTGCCGTCGCCGCACCACGCGCCGCCCGTCTTCGGGATGCTCGGCGAGAAGCCGGCGGACGGGAGCGTCGACAACCGGACGCTGTGGGACCGCGACGCCCACCGCTGGAACGTCATGTGGGGTGCGGCGCTCAACGTCCAGCGGGAGGCCGTCGGCCTCGGCCCGATCGGCGACGTCAGCCGGCACATCTTCACCGGCACCCCGTGGCTCGCCGCCGATCCGACGCTGGCGCCGTGGCCCGGGCGGTCGGAGCTGGACGTCCGGCAGACCGGGGCGTGGACCCTGGCGGACGACCGCCCGCTCCCGGCCGAGCTGACGGCGTTCCTCGACGCCGGTGAACCTCCGGTCCACGTCGGCTTCGGCAGCGTCCGCGCCCCCGAGGACGCCGCCCGGACGATGCTCGCCGCCGCCCGCGTCCTCGGCCGTCGCGTGATCCTCGCCCGGGGCTGGGCCGACCTGGCCGCGGACCTGGCCGCGCCCGACTGCCTGGTGATCGGCGAGGTGAACCAACAGGCGCTGTTCCGGCGGGTCGCCGCGGTCGTGCACCACGGCGGGGCGGGCACGACCACCGCGGCCGCCGGGGCCGGCGCGCCGCAGGTCGTCGTGCCGCAGATGTTCGATCAGTTCTACTTCGCCCAGCGCGTCGAGCAGCTCCACATCGGCGCCGCGCACCCGGGCGGCGAGCTGACGGCCGACTCCCTGACGGCGGAGCTGCGGCGGGCCCTGGCTCCGCGGACCGTCGAGAAGGCCCGGGAACTGGCCGGCCGGGTCCGGACGGACGGGGCGCTGGTGGCGGCACGTCGGCTGATCGACAAGCAGTACTGATCCAGGCAGTAATGAAGGGAGGAGTGCCGAATCGCGGGGGCGTGATGCACCGGCGGCAATCCGCCGCCGCGTGCCCCTCTGCGCCCCGGGGAAGGGGGCGGGCGGCGTTGACGGCGGGCGGCGCCGGGGCGGAGCGTGAACCGTGCACCACGCGCCCTCCGCCGATGAAGAGGAGCCCCACCGTGCGTCGAAGAACCTCCGTCCTCACCGCCTGCGCCGCCGCCCTCGCCGCCCTCCTCGGGTCCGCCACCGTTGCCGGAGCCGCCCCCGCCACCGTCGCGGCCCCGGCCGCCCGCGTCGTGAACCCGCCGTTCGGGACACAGATGCGCATTCCCCAGTACAACCCCGTCCCGGCGGGCTGGGCGGTGGTCGGCATCAACACCGCCGTCCACGACAAGCTCATCGAGTACCTCGGCGGCGCCCCCTACGGCGCCAGGGTCGCCGTCCTCGCCAACACCACCGTGCCGGCCGGCTGGGTGCTCGTCGGGGCCTCGCTCGACGGCCAGACCGCCCAGGTCTCCTACCTCGGCGGCGCCGCGCACGGCGCCGGGGCCACCGCCTACGTCGTGTGCTGGATGCCCGGCGGGCGCGTCTACGGCTACCCCGTCCCCGCAGGGTGGACGGTCACGGGCACCGTCACCCAGGGCGCCTGCACCTACCAGTACCTCCGCTACCCCTGAGGCAAAACCGCCTCGCCGTTGACCTCCCGTCAACTCTCCGTGCGCTAGCCTCCCCCCTGGCATGACCACATGCCGATCTCGATCCTGGGGGGATCACATGGCAATCGGACGACGGCAACTCCTGTCCTCCATAGCACTCACCGCCCTGGCCGTGCCCGTGCTGGCCAAGGGCACCGCGACCCGCGCGGCCGCGGCGGCGGGTAGCACGGCCGCCCCGGCCGCCGGCTCCGGGCCGCTGTTCATGCAGGTCGTCGCGCACGAGGACGACGACATCCTGTTCATGAACCCGGACCTGTCCAACTCGCTCGCCAACGGCACGCCGTCGGTCACGGTCTTCGTCACCGCCGGCAACGGGACCGGCGACCCGTGCCCCACCGTCTGCTGGGACCCGGCCGGCGAGCCGCTGCGCACCTGGAACCGGCAGATGGGCGCGATCAACGCCTACTCGCGGATGACCGGCGTCGGCGACACCGACCCGTCGACCGACGAGGTGGGGCACTGGACGGCCGAGGCGTGGACGGTCGCGGGCAAGCAGGTCGAGCGGTACGTCCTCAAGGACCGGCCGGTGCACCTCGTCTTCATGAACCTGCACGACGCCCAGCTCGCCGGTGTCCTGGGCGGCGCCACGGACACCACGGTCGTCCCCGTCGGCAGCCCGATGACCGGTCCTTCCACCTTCACGGCCGCGGACGTGGTCGAGGTGCTGCGGCAGATCATGGTGACGTACCAGCCCACCGTGCTCCGGGCCCAGGACGACCTCCCGGACAGCCGCTACTCCGCCGACCACGGGGACCACGTGGCCGCCGCGCGGTTCGCGGGGCTCGCGGCCGCCAAGTACGGCGGTCAGCTGATCCAGGTGAACTACCGGGACTACAACATCGGCGACGGCCCGGTGAACCTCGACCCCGCGACGGTCGGCGACAAGGGCGTGTTCGTCTCCGAGTACGCCAGCCACGACCACTCGGGGAACTACTCGCAGTCCTGGTACGCCCGGATGTACTACCGCTGGTCCCGGGGCACCTCCTGGGCGGGGCTCAACCAGGACGGCCGGCCGCAGGTGTTCGTCGTCCGCAGCGGCGCGCTCTACACGAACTGGCGCCAGGCGGACGGCACCTGGTCCGCCCCGCTGCGGATGGCCGACCCGGGTGGGTGGCTCGTCCCGGCCCTCGCGGTCGGCACCAACGCCGACGGCCGGCTGCAGGTGTTCGGCCGCCGGCTGACCGACCACCGCATCGTCTCCCTGGCCCAGCTCACGCCCAACGGGGCGTGGGCGTCCTCGTGGACCGACCACGGCAACCCCAACGCCGGGTTCGGCAACGAGGACCAGGTTGGCGTGCCCGCCGTTGCCAACGACCAGGACGGCCGGCTGGAGGTCTTCGTCAAGAACGGCGGGGGAGGTGTCAGCCGCACCGGTCAGACCGCCCCCGGCGGCGCGTGGTCGGGCACGTGGGCCGACCACGGCGGCAGCGACGTCCAGGACCCGGTCACCGCGATCCGCAACGGTACCGGGGCCATCGAGGTGTTCGCGAGCACCCGCACGGGGATCCTCGGCTGGTGGCAGAGCGCGCCCAACGGCACCTTCGCGGGCCCGGGCCAGATCCCGAACGCCCAGCCGGCCAGTCCGCCGAAGGCCGCGCTCGACCAGGACGGCCGCATCGAACTCGCCTACCGCGAGGCCGGCACCGGCGCCGTGCTGGTCAGTTACCAGACGCAGGTCGGCGGCGCGTGGAGCCAGTCCCCGGCCTCCCTCGGCGGCCACCTGGGCGTCGGCGAGCCCGCCGCGACCACGGCCGGTGGCCAGGTCGTCCTGTTCGAGCGCAACCGGGGCGGCGGCGTGAGCACCACCGCCCAGACCGCGCCGAACTCCGGCTACGGCGCCTGGCAGGACCTCGGGGGCACCGTCCTCGACTACCCGTCGGCCGTCGTCGACGGCGCCGGCGTGCTCCACGTCCTCGCGATCGGCACGGACGGCCGCGTGTACTTCCGCGCGGGCACGACGCCGACGACCTTCGGCGACTGGCAGGCCCTGCCGGTCTGACCCGTTTGACCCGTTTGACCCGTTCGACTCGTTTGACCCGGCGAGAGGCGGCTGGCCGGGACCCCTCCCGGTCGGCCGCCGCCTCAGGGGCGGGGAGTCCAGCCGGGCGGGGTGAGGGCGGTGTCGGCGAGGATCCGCGCCACCGTGGCGTCCAGGGTGCTGTGTTGGGGGACGACCCGCTCGACGCCGCCCGGCAGGAGGTCCCGGGGCCGGTACCACTCGGCCATGTCGGCGGGGGAGAACTCGGCGGACTGCGGGCGGGTGGCGTGGCGGCGCACCGTCTCGTCGAACTCGACGTCCAGGTAGTAGAGGTGGGTGCGGCCCCGGTGGCCGGCGGCGAGGCGGGCCAGCATCGGGCCGTAGCGGTCGGCGGCGAGGATGCCCTCCACGACGACGTGGTAGCCGTGGTCGAGCGCGTGCCGGGCGACGAGCTCGACGAGGCCGATGTTCGCCCCGCCGGGCACGTCGCGTTCGCGCAGGACCGTCCGGCGGAGGACGTCCTGGGCGACGACGGCGACGCCCCGCCCGTAGGCGGCGCGCAGCCGCGCGGCGACGGTGGACTTGCCGGCGCCGCTCGGCCCGCGCACCACGATCAGCACGGTGTCCGTGGTTCCTGTCACGCGGGTACCGTACCCGCGCGCCTCCGCCCGGACACGGCTCTCACAGGCCCGGGTACGTCTTCCGGAGGTGCGCGAGGAGAGCCGCCGTCGGGGCCGTGCGCGGTCGGTCGGTGGGGTGGACCAGGGCGATCCGGGCGAGGGGGACCGGGGACGTCAGGGGGCGGACGCGCAGGCCGGGGGAGTGGGTCGGGGTCGGGAGGACCGCCACGCCCATGCCGTGGGCGGCCAGTTCGAGGAGGTGGGCCGGGGCGGCGGCCTCGACGGCGATGGCCGGGGTCGCGCCGGCCTCGGCGAAGGCGCGTTCCAGTGCGGTGCGCAGGCCGGTGCCGTGCGGGGTGCCGACGAGGGCGTGGCCGGCGAGTTCGGCGACCGGGAGCGGGCCGTCGGCGGCCAGCGGGTGGTCGTGGGGGAGCACCGCGGCGAGCGGGATCTCCAGGACCGGGTGCAGGGCGAGGCCCGCGAGGGTGTCCCAGCCGTCGTCGCCGGGACGGCCGCTCGCGGGGGCGGGGAGTCCGGCGACGGCCAGGTCGAGACGGCCGGCGCGGAGCTCGGCGAGCAGGTGGCGGGTGGTGTTCTCGGCGAGCGAGAGGTCGATGCCGGGGTGTTCCTTGCGGAACGCGGCGAGCGTCGTGGCGAGGCCGGGCAGCGAGGGCAGGGCGCCGGAGCCGGGGAGCGCCGCGCCGGAGACCGTCCCGAGCCGGACGTGCCCGCGCCGGAGGCCGCCGAACTCCTGGGCCGCGCGCCGCGCTTCCCCGGCCGCGGCGAGGGCGGCCCTGGCGTGCGGGAGGACGGCCTCGCCGGCCGGGGTCAGGCCGACGCGGCGCCCGGAGCGGTCGAGGAGCCGCTGGCCGAGGTCCTTCTCCAGCTGCCTGATCTGCGCGCTGACGCCGGGTTGGCTCACGTGCAGCAGTTCGGCGGCCCGGGTGAAGCTGCCTTCCCGGGCGACGGTGACGAAGTAGGTGAGCTGCCGGAGTTCCATAACCTGCGATTATCCCGGGAAGAAGATCCAGGTCTTGGACGCGCGGACGCTCCCGCCCGCAGGCTGGGTGCATGCAAACCGTGTCACGAGCACAGGACCCAGCGTGGCTGCGCGAGCAGATCGCGGCCGAGCGCAGTGAACTCGCCGACGTGCTGGACTCCTTGACCGCCGACCAGTGGAACTCGCCGTCACTGTGCGACGGTTGGACCGTCCGCGCGGTCGCCGCCCACATGAGCACCGGCTTCCGCCACTCCAGAGCCCGCACCCTGCTGGAGATCGTCCGGGCGGGCGGGTCGATCCACCGCATGGCGGACCGGGTGGCCCGCCGGGACGCCGCCGCCCTGAGCGAGCAGGAGATCGCCGCCGCGCTCCGCGACAATGCCGCCCACCCGTGGCGCCCGCCGGTCGGCGGCCGGATCGCGGGCCTGGCGCACGACGCCGTCCACGGCCTCGACATCACCGTGGCGCTCGGCCTCCCGGCCCGCCTCCCGCTCCCGCGCGCCACCGCCCTGCTCGACGCGATCACCCCGCGCGGCCTGCGCTTCTTCGGCGCGCGCCTCGACGGCGTCCGGCTGCGGGCCGTCGACGCGGACTGGCGGTACGGCGACGGCGCGGACCTCGTCGAGGGCCGGTCCCAGGAGCTGCTGCTCCTCGCCTACGGCCGGCGCGTGCCCGCAGGCCTCCTCGCCGGCTCCGGCGCGGCGCGGTTCGCGCGGTGACGCGTGCCCCCGACGCGGCCGGCGCCGGTGCGCGAACTCCGGGAAACCGGCAGGGACATGGCGTTATGGTGCGATTGCACAGCGTCAGTGGACCCGAGAAGAGCCCGAGGAACGACCCGCAGAAGAACGTGAGGTAGGAGCAGTCATGCACCAGCAGGACTTCGTCAGCGCCCCCGTACTGATCCTGAGCGCCCTCGCCGCCGACCCCGCCCGCCGGGCGGTCACCACCGCCGACGGCGTGGACGTCACGGCGGGCGACTTCGCCGCCGCCACCTACCGCCTCGCCCGCGAGCTCGCCGACCGCGGCGCGGCGCGCGGCGTCACCGTCACCCTGTTGACCGGCAACACCGCCGAGGCGCTGAGCGCCCGCTACGCCGCGAGCCTCGCGGGTGCGCGGCTGGTCAGCCTGTACGAGGGCATGGGCGCCCCGACGATGGCCGAGATCGTGGCGAGCGTCGACACCGCCGTGCTGCTCGTCGACGCCGAACGCTTCCCGGTGGCCGAGGAGCTGCTGCCCCTGGTCGACGTCCCGACCGTCCTCTCGCTCGGGCCGGGCGGGCCCGGCGAGGACGTCGTCGCCGCCTCCGCCGCACAGCCGGCCGAGCCGCCGTCGGTCCGCATCGGCCCGGACGACGACTGGGGCATCCGCCACACCGGCGGCACCACCGGCATCCCCAAGGGCATCCGCAGCCTGCACGGCCCCTACCGGCGCATCTTCGACGCGTCGCCGTACGGGGCCGGCGAGCGGCCCCGCTTCCTCGCGGCCACCTCGATCGCCCACCTCGCCGGGGTGTTCGTCGACCTCGCGCTCTACCACGGCGGTTCGGTCGTCCTCCAGCGCGCGTTCGACCCGGGCGACGTGCTGGCGGCCGTCGAGCGCGAGCGCATCACGGACCTGTGGGTCCTGCCGCCCCTGCTCTACCGGCTGCTCGACCACCCGGCGATCGGCCGCACCGACCTGTCCAGCGTGGCCCGGGTCCTCTACGGCGGCTGCGCGGCCTCGCCGACGCGGATCCGGGAGGCGATCAAGGTGTTCGGCCCGGTGCTGGCGAGCGGCTACGGGCAGTCCGAGGCGCAGAACATCGCCGTCCTCGGCCCGCACGAGCACGACCGCGTCGGGCGCGGCGGCCAGATCTCGGTGGGCCGCCCCCTCCCGGGCGTCGAGGTGGCCATCCGCGCGGCGGACGGCACCGACCTGCCGGTGGGGGAGCAGGGCGGGATCCACGTGCGCTCGGCCTCCGTCATGGCCGGCTACTGGAAGCGGCCCGACCTCACCGCCGCGGTGCTGCGCGACGGCTGGCTCGACACCGGGGACGTCGGCTACGTCGACGAGGACGGCTACCTCTACCTCGCCGACCGGCTCAAGGACGTGATCATCGTGGTCGGCGGCCACGTCTACCCGTCCGACGTCGAGGACCTGCTGGTCACCCACCCGGCGATCGCCCAGTGCGCGGTGTTCGGCGTGCGCGACGGCGACGAGGCCGAACACGTCCACGTCGCCGTCGTGCCGGCGCCCGGGCGGCGCCCGGAGCTCGACGACGTACGGGAGTTCGTGACGGCGCGCAAGGGGCGGATGTACGCGCCCGAGGCCCTGCACGTGGTGGACGAGATCCCGCTGACGGCGGTCGGCAAGCCCGACAAGAAGCGGCTGCGCGCCGCGCTCTGACGCGGTGGCGATCGGACGGGTCGGTATCACGCCGACACCACGCCGAGGTGACCAAACGTCAATACCTCACAGGATCCGGCCAAGTTGAGCGTATCCGTCCGATGGCTGGAAAGGGCGTGTCCGTATTTCGGACGGAGGTATGGACTTCGCACGCCGGGGGCGACCGGCCGACCGGAGGGCCGGTTTCCCCTGCGCAGCGCGCTGCGGGCCCCTTTGCGGGGCGGATAAGCGGCGCGTGAAGGCCGGTCGGGGCGGTGGCGGGATCGGACCGGCCATCGCTTCGTCCGGAAACGGACCTGGCGGTTGCCGCGTGTCGAATCAGTGACCGAGAGTCGTACTGATGAACGAGAAGAGCGATACTCCGTCCCCTCCCCGCCCTCGCCTCCTCGGTCACCGAGACTTCCGGCTCCTGCTCGCGGGCGCCGCCGCGGCCCAGACGGGCAGTCAGGTGACCCTGGTCGCCCTCCCGTTGGTCGCCGTGCTGGTGCTGGACGCCGACCCCTTCCAGGTCGGCCTGCTCACCGCCGCCGAGACCGCCGCCTTCCTGCTGGTCGGCCTGCCCGCCGGGGCCTGGCTCGACCGGATGCGCAAACTGCCCGTGCTGATCCGCGCCGACGTCGTGCGCTGCGTGGCCGTCGGGTCCATCCCGCCGGCCGCCGCGCTCGGCGCGCTGACGATGGCCCAGCTCTACGCCGTCGCGCTGGTCACCGGCGTGGCGACGGTGTTCTTCGACGTCGCCCACCAGTCCTTCCTGCCGACCGTCCTGCCGCGCGAGCACCTCGTCGGCGGCAACGGCGCGCTGGAGACGGTCCGCTCCTCGGCGCAGATCGCCGGGCCCGGCCTCGGCGGCGGACTCGTCCAACTCCTCGGCGCGCCGCTCGCGATCGTCGCCGACGCCTGCGGCTACCTGGCCTCCGCGCTGCTGCTCACCCGGATCCGCGCCGAGGAACCGCAGCCGGAGCCCGTGGCCGGGAAGTCGCTGCGCGCCGAGGTGGGGGAGGGCGTGCGGTTCGTGCTCGGGCACCCGCTGCTGCGGGTCATCGCCGCCGCCACCGCCGTCTCCAACCTGTTCGCCGCCGTGCTGATGGCCGTCCAGACCGTGTTCTGGGTGCGCGTGCTCGACCTCCCGCCCGGCGCCATCGGCGTGCTGCTGTCGGCCTCCGCCGTCGGCGGCCTCGCCGGGGCGCTGTGCGCCGGGCCGCTCGCCCGGGGCGTCGGGCAGGCCCGCCTGATCTGGCTCGCCCCGGTCGTCACCGGACCGTTCGCCGTGCTGTGGCCGCTGGCCGACGGCGGCCTCGGCGTCGTCCTCTTCGGCGTCGGCTCGGCCGTGGTGCTGTTCGGCGCGGTCGCCTACAACGTCGCCCAGGTGAGCTTCCGCCAGTCCGTCTGCCCGCCCGACCTGCTCGGCCGGATGAACGCCACCATGCGCTTCCTCGTCTGGGGCACGCTGCCCCTCGGCGCGCTCGCCGGGGGCGCCGTCGCCGACGCGGCCGGGCCGCGCACCGCGCTGTGGCTGTGCGCGGCGGGCTTCCTGCTCGTGCCCGTGCCGCTGCTGCTCTCGCCGCTGCTCCGGATGCGCGACCTGCCGACAGCCGTCGCGCCCGCTCCGGAGGCGGCGGCGGAGGCGTCCGAGACGAGGGCGCAGACGCCCGACACGGCCGTGAGCCCCACGCCCTGAACCCGTACCGAGACCGAGACCCGGAGACCGGAGACCGTTCCGTGCACGCCACCAGCACCGCTACCGGTGCCCCCAGCATCACCGCCGCCTACCTCGCCCGCTACCGCGCCATCGCCGCCGACACCCCGCAGACCCTCCTCCCGCTGACCGGCGCCCAGCGGCGCTTCCTGATCACCTGCCGGCTCACCCCCGGCGGCCGCCCGGAGATCGTCCCGGTCTTCTTCGCCTACCCGCGCGGCACCGTCGACCTGCCCCGGCTCCAGCGCGCCGCCACCACCGTGGCCGCCCGGCACCCCGCGCTGTGCGGCGCCTTCGCGAACGTGCGCGCCACGCCCGTGCTGCGCGTCGGCGGACCGTCGGCCGAGGCCGCCCGGGTGGCCGTCGCCCCCGGCGGCTCCGCCCGCGAGGCGCTGCGCGAGGCCCTCCTCGACTGGCCGGCCGACGGACCGGCGCTGCGCCTGCTGGTGGCCGAAGAGCGGGACGGCGACGAGGAGTTGCTGGCCGTCGCGCTCGACCACGCGGCCTGCGACGAGCAGTCGCTCGGCGTCGTCACGGCCGAACTGGAGGACGCCTACGCGGCGGACGCCCAGCCCGGCCGCGGCCCCGACGAGGCCGCCGTCGCCGACTACCGCGAGGCCGTCGAGCGCCAGCTCGCCGCCGAGGACGCCGCCTCCACCCCCGCCGCCCACGCCCACTGGGGCGAGCGGCTCGGCGGCCTCGCCACCACGGAGGCGGGCCCGGCGCACTCCACCGGCATGCTCACCGAACGCGTGCCCGGCGCCGTCCGCGGCTCGGTCTTCCCCGTCCTGCTGGACGCCGTCGCCGTGGCCGCCCACCGCCTGCACGGCACCGGCGGCCCGCACGGCACCGGCCCCGACCGGAGCCGCCCGCTCGGGACGGGCCCCGATCGGAGCCGTCCGCTCGCCCTCGGCTACCCGTGGGGCGGCCGCCCGCCCGGAGCGCCCGCCGCGCTCGGCTGCTTCATCAACACCCTCGTCCACCCGGCGCTCCCGGGCCCGACCGGGGACCTCGACGCGCTCGCCGACGGCTGGTGGGACGACCTCGACCACGCCGACACCCCCTTCGACGAGGTCGTCCGCGCCGCCCGCGCGGCCGGCGCCGGCTGGAACGGCGCCCTGGACGGCCTCCTCACCCTCGAAGACCTCCACCGCCGCCCGCCGCTCGCCCTCGCCGGCGTCCCCGGCCGCGAGACCCACCTCGCCGGGCGCCCCCTGCCCGTGCCGCTCGCCGTCTCCGCCTCGCACGGCGACGACCTGCTGGTCCGCCTCGCCTGGGACCGCGAGCGCTTCCCGGACGCCACCGCCGAAGCGGCCTTCGAGGGCCTGCTCGGCGCGCTGCGCCACCACCTCCGGCCGGCCGCCTGACCAGAGCGCCGCCGATCCGCCGACGGCCCCGGGCCGTTCGACGCGAGCTTCCGCAAGGAACCACGAACTCCCCCACGCAGCAGTGCCGCACGCGCCACCACCCCGGCGCGCCCGGCCGGCCGGGACGGGACCCCACAATTCGCCCGCCCCGCCGCCCGCAGGACGAACACGCCCGCCACCACTAGGGAGTAGCCGCCCATGTTCGCACTCTCCTCCTCGCAGGAGATCGTCTGGCTGCACGAGCAGATGCTGCCCGGCAGTCGCGCCTACAACTTCACCGCCGTCCTCGACCTCTGGGGAACCGTCGACCGGGACGCCCTGCGCGCCGGCCTCACCGCCGTCGTCGCCCACCACCCCGGCCTGCGTCTGGAGCTGGTCGCCCGCCAAGAAGGCGTACCCGGCCAGCGGGTCGCCGAGGACTGCGAGCCCCGGCTGCGCACCAGCGACTTCTCGGCCGAGGCCGACCCCGAGGCCGCCTTCCGCACCCTGCTCGCCGCCGAGGCCGCCGAGCCGCTCGACACCAGCCGGGCCCCGCTGCTGCGCTGGCACCTGGTCCGCGTCGCCGACGACCACCACCGGCTGATCCACGTCGAGCACCACCTGATCCACGACGGCCACTCCTTCGCGATCCTGCTGCGCGACCTGTTCACCGTCTACCGCGCCCACGTCCTGGACGAGCCCTACGAGCTGGCCCAGGCCCCCTCCTACGAACAGCACGCCCGCACCGCCACCGGCCCGAGCGACGACGCCCTCGCCTTCTGGCTCCGCGAACTGGCCGACGCCCCGCGCGAGGTCACCCTCCCCGGCCTAGCCCGGCCCGGCGCCGTCCGCCGCCACCGCGGCGGCCAGCTGCGCCAGGCCGTCGGCGCCGACCTCGCCGAGCGGCTGCGCGAGCGCAGCAAGTCCGACGGGCACACCCCGTTCAGCACGCTGCTCACCCTGTTCACCGAGCTGCTGCGCCGCCACAGCGGCCACGACGAGATCGTCGTCGGCACCGCCGTCGGCAACCGCCCGGTCGGCTTCGAGGGCACCCTCGGCATGTTCGTCAACACCGTCCCGCTGCGCCTGCGGCCGGACGCGGAGACCTCGGGCACCGACGCCATCGACGAGGTGACGGACGTCCTGCTGCGCGCCCTGCCCTACCAGGACCTGCCCGTCCAGGAGCTGACCCGCCGCCTCGGGCTGCACACCACCGGCGCGGACAACCCGCTGTTCAACGTGATGTTCAGCGCCCACGACGCCCCGCTCCCGGACGTGCGCGTGCCCGGCCTGGAGGTCCTCCTCTACGAGGGCTTCAACACCGGCACCACCCGCTTCGACCTCGACCTCGTGCTGATGCCCGACGACCGCCGCGTCGTCGGCGAGAAGCACGGCGCCGCCGGCATGACCCTGGTGTGGGACTACGACGCCGACCTGTTCGCCGAGTCCGAGGCCGTACTGCTGTCCGAGCGCCTCCTGGACCTCCTGCGCGCCTACCTCGACCGGCCGGAGGAGCCCCTGGCAGCCCTGGCCGCCCCGATCACGGAGAGCGTCGAGACGGCCGTCGAGCCGGCGGACCTCGACCCGGCCGCCGCCCACGACCCCACCTCCCTCGCCCTCGTCGCCGGCACCGAGCGGATCACCTACGGCGAGCTCGACCGCCGCGTCTCCGAGCTCGCCGAGCGGCTGCGCGCCGCCGGGGTCGAGCCCGGCCAGCCGGTCGCCGCCGTCCTGCCGCGCGGCGTCGACAGCGTCGTCGCCCTGCTCGCCTGCCTGCGCCACGGCGCCGTGTACGCCCCGCTCTCCTCGGAGGACCCGGCCGCCCGCCTCGGTCTGCTGCTGGAGCGGCTCGCCCCGGCGCTCGTGCTGGCCACCCGCCAGAGCGCGCTCGCCCTGCCCGCCGAGGGCGTCACCCCCGCGCTGCTGGACGGACCGGCCTTTCCCAAGGCCGAGCCCGCGGCCGTGCTCGACGGCATCGCGTACGTCATCCACACCTCCGGCTCCACCGGCGTGCCCAAGCCCGTCCTGGTCGGCCGCGAGGCGCTGGCCGGCTACGTCGGCGCGATCGCCGCCCGCTACGAGCTCACCGCCGCCGACCGGGTGCTGCTCTTCGCCCGCCCGTCCTTCGACGTGGCCCTGGAGGAGGTGCTGCCCGCGCTCGCCGCCGGCGCCGCCCTCGTCGTGCCGCAGCGCGAAGTGCCCACCGGTCCCGAACTGGTGGCCGTCCTCGCCGCCCGCGGCGTCACCGTCGCCAACCTGCCCACCAGCTACCTCCTCGCCGTCCGCGAGGACCTGCACGAGGCGCTGCGCGACGGCCGCTGGACGCCCCGCCTGCTCGTCCTCGGCGGCGAGCGGCTGCCAGCCCGCGCCCTCGCGGGCCTCACCGAGGCCACCACGGTCCTCAACGCCTACGGCGTCACCGAGGCCACCGTCACCTCCACCGTCCACCAGGTCGGGCCCGCCGACCTTGACAGCGACGGCGAGGTGCCGCTCGGCGCCGAACTGCCCGGTGTGCGGATGCACGTCCTGGACGCCGCGCTGCGCCCGCTGGCGCCCGGCTGCGTCGGCGAACTCGCCGTCGGCGGACCGATGCTGGCCGAGGGCTACCTCGACCTGCCCGAGCCCACCGCCGAGCGCTTCCGCGACCTGCCCGGCCTCGGCCGGGTCTACCGCACCGGCGACCGCGGCTACCGCGACCTGACCGGCCGGCTGCGCTTCCTCGGCCGCACCGACAACCAGGTCAAGCTGCGCGGCTACCGCATCGAGCTGGAGGAGATCGAGGCCGCCGCCTCCGCCGAACTCGGCGGCCGCTCCTGCGCGGTGGTCCTGCACACCGACCCCGAGGCCGGCCCGCGCCTGGTCGGCTTCCTGGAGGGCGCCGACCGCCCCGACCAGACCGCCCTGCACGCCGCCCTCGCACAGCGCCTGCCCGGCGGGCTCGTCCCGGCCACCTGGACCGCCCTGCCCGCCATGCCGACCCTGCCCGGCGGCAAGCCCGACCGCGCCGCCCTCACCCGGCTCGCCGCCGAGGCCACCGCCCCCGAGGAGGCCCCCGCCGCCACCGGCGCGGCCTTCGACGGCCCGGGGCAGGAGCTCGTCGCCGCCGCCTGGCGCGAGGTCCTCGGCCACGACCGGTTCACCGCCGAGTCGCAGTTCTTCGAGGTCGGCGGCCACTCGCTGCTCGCCGCCCAGGTCGCCGCCTGGCTGGAGCCGCACCTCGGCACCCGGCCCTCGCTGCGCATCCTCTTCCGCCACCCCGTCTTGGCCGACCAGGCCCGCGCGCTGACCGGAGACGCCAAGTGACTTCGAGCCCCTCGTCCGTCCTGGAGGACGGTCACCGCGAACTCGTCGACGCGTTCGAGAGCTTCATCCGCCGCGAACTCGTGCCGCTCGCCGCCGAATTGCCCGAGACCGCCGACCAGCCCCCGGCCGACCTGCGCGCCTACGTCCGCAAGCGCTCCGCCGCCCTCGGCTTCTACGCGGGCGACTACCCCGAGGAACTCGGCGGCTCCGACATGCCGTTCACCGCCGTCGTCCTGCTCCACCACGCCGCCGGACGCAGCGGCTGCTCCCTCGCGCCGTACGCCCTCGCCGGCTCCGACGGCCCGAGCCCGCTGTTGCGCAACGGCACGCCCGAGCAGATCGAGCGCCACCTCGTGCCGCTGGTGCGCGGCGAGCAGACCCGCTGCCTCGCCCTCACCGAGCCGCACGCCGGCTCCGACGCGTTCCGGCTCACCACGACCGCCGTCCGCACCGGCGACACGTGGGTGCTCAACGGCCGCAAGACCTTCGTCAGCAACGCCGACCGGGCCGGCATCGTCCTCGTCGTCGCCGCCACCGACCTCGGCGACGGCAGCACCGTGGGCGCCACCGCCTTCGTCCTGCCGATGGACCAGCCCGGCCTGCGGATCGGCCAGCGCTACGAGGGCATGTCCGGCGAGCCGCTGTTCGAGCTCCTCCTCGACGGCGTCACCGTCGGGCCCGAGGCCGTCATCGGCGGCGAGGAGGGCATCGGCGCGGCCACCGCGCTCGCCATCGACAGCCTCTCGCGCGGCCGGCTCGTCGTCGCGGCCATGTGCAACGGCGTCGCCGAGTACGCGCTGCGCGCAGGCGTCGAGTACGCCCGTGAGCGGGAGGCCTTCGGCCGGCCGATCGGCGACTACCAGCACGTCCAGGAGCACCTCGTCACCACCCGCGCCGAGGTGGAGGCCTCCAAGCTGCTCACCCTCGCGTGCGCCCGGCTCGTCGACGACGGCACCGAGGCGCCCGAGAACGCGGCCCTCGCCAAGCTCACCGCCTCCGAGACCGCCGTCCGCGCCGTCGACCGCTCGCTCCAGGTCCACGGCGCCACCGGCTGGGTGCGCGGCCACCCGCTGGAGTTCCTCTACCGCTACGTGCGGATGATGACGATCATCGAGGGCACCTCCGAGGTGCAGAAGGTCATCATCGCCCGCTCCATGGGCCTGAACTGACGCGCCGTGACCTTGAACCGGGAGACGATGATGGAACCCCTCAGCATCGAGTACGGCCGTCCGCACCAGGACGGCGCGGTCCTCGACCTCTTCACCACCTGGGCGCACCGCACGCCGGACGCGCCCGCCCTGATCGACGGCGACCACGCCTGGAGCTACGCCGAACTCGACCGCCTCGCCGACACCGTCGCCGACGCGCTGCGCGAGCGCGTGCGCCCGGGCGACCTGGTCGGCATCTGCCTCGACCACTCGGCCGCCCTGGTCGCCGTCACCCTCGCCACCGCCAAGCTCGGCGCCGTCCACCTGCCGCTCGGCCCGCGCCCCGGCGAACGCCGCCTCCAGGCCGTCGCCGAACAGCTGCGGCCGGCCTGCCTGATCGGCGACCCCGCCCTGCTCCCGACCGGCCGCCAGGCCGGCGACCAGCTCAAGCTCGCCCTGCCGACGGAGGGCGCCAACGCGGCCGCCACCGTCATCGCCGCCTTCGCGGACGGCTCCGACGGCGGCGGGGTCGAGATCCCCAAGGGCACCCACTACGCCGTCCTCACCTCCGGCTCCACCGGCACCCCCAAGGCCGTGGCGGTGGGCGAACCCGCCCTCGGCGCACTCCTGCACTGGTACCGGGACTTCACCGGCCTCGGCCCCGGCGAGCGGCACAGCCTGCTCATCGGCGTGGCCTTCGACCCGCACCTCCAGGAGCTGTGGGCCACCCTCACCTCCGGCGCCGCCCTCAGCGTCGCCCCCGACGCCGTCCGCTGGGACGCCGGCGCCCTCACCGACTGGTGGCGCGAGGCCGGCATCACCGTCACCGTGCTGCCCACCCCGCTCGCCGAGCCCGTCCTCGACCGGCCCTGGCCCGCCGGGCTCGCCCTGCGGCACCTGACCATCGGCGGCGACCGGCTGCGCCGCGCCCCCGGCCCGGACGTCACCGCCACCGTCCACAACGCCTACGGCCCGGCCGAGGCCACCGTCACCACCACCGTCCACACCATGGCGCCCGGCGGCGACCACGGCACCGACGCGCCGCCGATCGGCCTGCCGATCCCCGGCGCCGTCGTCCTCGTCACCGACGAGGACGGGCGGCCGGTGCCGCGCGGACAGGCCGGGGAGCTGCGCATCGGCGGCCGGGGCCTGGCCGCCGGCCACCTCGACCCCGAACTCACCGCCCGCCGCTTCGTCGGCGCGCCCGAGGCCGTCGAGGGCAGCGACCGGGTCTACCGCACCGGCGACCGCGTCCTGATGCGCGCCGACGGCGTGCTGGAGTTCCTCGGCCGGCTCGACGACCAGGTCAAGGTCAGCGGCGTGCGGATCGAGCCCGCCGAGGTCGAGGCCGCGTTCGAGCGCGACGAGCGGGTGCGCCGCGCCGTCGTCGCCGCCGCACCGGCCCCGGCGGGCGGCTACCGGCTGCTCGCCTTCGTCCAGGCCGCCTCCACCGAACTGCCGGAGGCCGCCGGCCTGATCGAGGCCGTCCGCCCGTGGCTGCCCGAACAGGCCGTGCCCTCGGTCGTCCGGCTCGTCGACGCCTTCCCCCTGGACGCCAACGGCAAGGTCGACCGCGCCGCGCTGCTGGCCGCCGAATCCCTTGAGAACGGTGTGACGGCCGCGGAAGGCGCCACCGACACCGAACGCACCGTCCTGCGGCTCTCCCGCGACCTCCTCGGCCGCGCCGACCTCGGACCGCACGACAACTTCCTGGAGGCCGGCGGCAACTCCCTCGCCGCCGCCCGCCTGCTGGCCGCGCTGGAGGACGAGTACGACGTGCGGCTGCGCGCCGCCGCACTGCTGCGCCAGCCCGACCTGCGCGCCGTCGCCCGGCTCGTGGACGAACGGCGCGCCGGCGCCGGCGCCACCGCCTGACCGCGTCCTCGAAGCCTTGACCCAGGGTGCCCCGGCCAGCCGCCGGGGCGCCCGGAAGGGAACCACGTCATGCCTGCTGCGGACACCGTCCCGGCCCTCATCGCCCGGCACGCCGCCGAGCGCCCGCACGCGCTCGCCGTGACCGACGGCACCACCGTCCTGACCTACCGCGAACTCGCCGACGCCGCCCGGAAGCTGGCCACCGTGCTGGCCGCCCGCGGGATCGGCCCAGGCCGCGCCGTCGGCCTGCTCTGCGCCCGCTCCACCCGCCTCGTCGTCGCCCAGCTCGCCGTCTGGCAGGCCGGCGGCCACGTCGTGCCGCTCGACCCCGCCTACCCGCGCCCGCGCATCGCCGACATGATCGCCGACGCCGGCGTCGAGCTCACCCTCGGCGACAAGGCCCTGCTCGCCGAGGCCGGCCTGTCCGACGACCGCACCCTCGTCCTCGGCGAGCGCGGCACCGACGAGGAGCCGGCGACCCGGGCCCTGCCCACCACGGGCCCGGCCGCCACCGCCCTCGTGCTCTTCACCTCCGGCTCCACCGGCCGCCCCAAGGGCGTCCGGATCCCGCACGGCGGCATCGCCGACCTCGTCACCGCGCCCGACGGGATCCGGGTCGGGCCGCGCGACCGCGTCCTGTTCCACTCGGCCGTCACCTTCGACGCCTCCACCTTCGAGCTGTGGGCGCCGCTCGCGAACGGCGCCGCCGTCGCCGTCTCGCCCGCCGACCGGCCCACCTCCGAGGAACTCGCCGCCGACGTCGAGCGGTTCGGCGTCACCGTGCTCGTCCTCACCACCGCGCTCTTCCACCACCTCGCGGCCCGCCAGTCCCGGATCTTCGGCGTCGTGCGCACCCTCGCCGTCGGCGGCGAAGCACTCTCGCCCGACCACTCCGCCGCCGTGCTGCGCGCGTTCCCGTGGCTGGAGCTCGTCAACGGCTACGGGCCCACCGAGGGGACCACCTTCACCACCCTGCACCGCGTCGACCCGGCCGACTGCGCCGGCCCGGTGCCCATCGGCCGCGCCACCGGCGGCGCCCGCGTGCTCGTCCTCGACGAGGACCTCGCCCCCGCGCCGGACGGCACCGTCGGCGAGCTGTGGATCGCCGGCGCCCGCGTCGCCGACGGCTACCTCGACCGGCCCGAGCTCACCGCCGAGCGATTCCGCGAACTGCCCGGCGTCGGGCGCGCCTACCGCAGCGGCGACCTCGCGGCCCGCCGCCCGGACGGCGTCCTGGAGTTCCACGGCCGCGTCGACCACCAGGTCAAGGTGCGCGGCTTCCGGATCGAGCCGGAGGAGGTCGAGCACGCGCTGCTGCAGTTCCCCGAGGTCGCCGAGGCCGCCGTGGTCGTGCGCGGGGTCGGCCGGCCGGAGGCGGCGCTCACCGCGTGCGTCGTGCCCGCCGAGGGCACGCGGCCACAGGCCGAGACGCTGCGCGCCCGGCTCGCCGAGCGGCTGCCGTCCCACCTGGTGCCCACCGCGTGGGCCGTCCTGGACGCCCTCCCGCTGACCGGCACCGGCAAGGTCGACCGCCGGGCGCTCGCCGAGTCCGCGCCCGCCGACGGTGGGACGGCGTCGGCCGCGGGGGAGGCCGCCACAGGGGCCGCCGTCACTGGGGAGGCCGTCGAGCTGACGCCGATCCAACAGGTCGTCGCCGGGGCCTGGGAGCGGGCCCTCGGCCGCCGGGTGACCTCGCCGACCGCCGACTTCCTCGCCGAGGGCGGCCACTCGCTGCTCGCCATGTGGGTCGTCGACGACCTCAGCGGGGACATCGGCGTCGAGCTCTCGCTCGCCGCCTTCCTGGCCGACCCCACGGTCGCGGGCCAGGCCGAACTCCTCGAACGGGCCCTGCGCGACGCGGAAGCCGTCGCCGCGGCCGAAGCGGCCGCCGACGCCGAAGCGGTCGCCGGTGCCGAAGCGCAGGGGGTCGACCGATGAACGTCGTCGACCAGGCCGACCTGCTGCGGCGCGCCCGCAGCCGCACCCGTCCCGCCGCCGCCGAGCCCGCCCCGGCGGCGGACCCCACCGGCCCCGCCCCGCTCTCGCACGCGCAGCAGCGGATGTGGCTGATGGACCACCTCGGCCAGGGCGGCGCCCTCTACAACGTCCCGCTCGCCACCCGCCTGCGCGGCCCGCTCGACCCCGCCGCGCTCGCCGCCGCCCTCACCGCGCTCACCGAACGGCACGCCGTCCTGCGCACGCACTACGGCAGCCGCGGCGACGAGCCCTACCAGGAGGCCCTCCCGGCCACCCCGGTGCCGCTCCCGGTCGTCGACGCCACCGACGCGGACGCCCCCGGACTGCTCGCCGCCGAGGCCGCCCGCCCGTTCGACCTCGCCACCGGGCCGGTCCTGCGCGCCCTGCTGCTCCGGCACGCACCCGAGGACCACACCTTCCTCCTCACCATCCACCACATCGCCGTCGACGGCGGCTCCCTGCCGATCGTCGGCGCCGAACTCGCCGCCCTCTACCAGGCCGCGCGCGATCAGCGTCCGGCCCAGCTCCCGCCGCCCGGACCGGCGTACGCCGAGCACGCCCGCCGCGAACGCGCCCGCGACACCGAGCTCACCACCGCCGCGGACAGCCGCGCCGCCCACCTGGCCGGCGCCCGCCCGCTGCCGCTCCTGCGGCCCGTCCCGCCCGGCGCACGCGAACGCCGCGCCGCCCTGCACAGCGCCCCGCTCGCCCCCGGCACCGTCGACGCGCTGCGCCGCCTCGGCGCCCGGCACGGCGCCACCCTGTTCGGCGTCGTCCTCGCGGCGGCCTTCGCCACGCTCCGCAACGCCTCCGGAGAGAGCGACCTCGTCCTCGGCTGCGCCAGCGGCCACCGCGCCGACCTGCGCACCACCGTCGGCCTGAGCGTCAACACCCTGGCGCTGCGGGCCGACATCGCGGGGGACACGGCTTTCACGGCGGTCCTCGGGCAGGTCAGGAGCGCGCTGCTCGACGCGCAGGAGCACCACGAGGTCCCGTTCGACCTGGTCCTCGAACGCCTCGGCGCCTCGGCCCGCGGCGCGGACGGCACCCCGCTGCTCTCCGTCAGCTGTGACGTCGTCCGCCCCTCCGAGCCGCTCGCGCTGCCCGGCCTCGCCGCCGAGAGCGTCGAACTCGACCTCGGGCTGGCCAAGTTCGGCCTCGCGCTGCTCGTCGAGGACGGCCCGCAGCCGCGCTGCCTGGTCCAGCACGACCGCGACGCCCTCGACGAGGAGACGGCCGGGCACCTGCTGGCCGCGTTCGCCGAGCTGCTGGCGGCCGTCGCCGCGGACGGGGAGCGCCGTGTCGACGAGCTCCCCGGCTCTCGCCTCACCATCTCCGAACACCCGGCGATCACCGCACTGTTGGCCGATCCGCGGGTCGCCGAGGCGACGCTCGCCAGGTCGGCGGACGGGCCGCTGCTGGGCTACGCCGTCGTGCGCGGACCGGTCGCGCCCAGCGGTGCCGAGCTCAAATCGCTCCTGCGTCGGGCCGTGCGGGCAGACGAACTCCCGTCCGCCGTCGTCCTGTTGGACCGACTGCCCCGCCTTCCCGACGGCACGCCGGACCACGCCTGCCTGCCCGGCGCGGCCCGTCCCCCCGCACCCGGGGCCGACGAGTCCGGGCCGCTGGCCGCCGTCCGTACGGCCTTCGGCGAACTGCTGGGCACCGTCCCGCCCGCCGACGGCGACTTCTTCGCCCTCGGCGGCCACTCCCTCGTCGCCGTCCAGCTCGCCGAGCGCCTGCGCACCCGGACCGGCCTGCCGCTCACCGGCCTCGACATCCTGGAGCAGCGCACCCCGCGGGCCCTCGCCGGGCTCCTCGCCACCCGTGGCGACGAGCGCCGTGCCGCCCTCGCCCGCACCGGCGCCCCCGTCACACGGGCCCGCGCGGGCACGGTCCTGGTCACCGGCGCCACCGGCGGGGTCGGAGCGGCCGTGCTCCAGGAACTGATGGCCCAGGGCCGCCCGGTGCGGGCGCTGGTCCGGCCCGAGTCGGCGCACCTCCCGGCCCTCAACGGCGTCGAGGTGGCCGAGGGCGACCTCGCCGACCCCGACAGCCTCCGGCGGGCCGTGGAGGGCGCCGACTCCGTCATCCACGCCGCGTGCACCTTCACCGACCACGCGACCGACGTCGCCGCGATGCGCGCCCTCGTGGACGGCTGGCGCGGCGGACCGTTCGTCTTCGTCAGCAGCATCGACGCCTACGGCCGGCCCGCAGCCGTCGACGTCCCCGAGGGCGCCGAGCCCGGCCCCGGGCTCACCCCGTACGGGCAGGCCAAGCTCGACTGCGAGCGGATCCTCCTCGAATCCGGCCGGGGCCCGGCGAGCATCGTGCGCGCCCCGATCGTCTGGGGCCCGCACCAGCGGCTGCGCGACCAGCTCCGCTGGGGCTCCACCGGCGCCCTCTACCAGGCCGCCCTGGCGGGCGAACCGATCACCCTGCCCGACGGCCCCGAGTGGGCCGGCGCCTGCTGGGTCCACTCGGCCGCCCTCGCCCGGGCGCTCGGCGCGTGCGCGGTGGAGCAGCCGCCCGCGGCCGGACGGATCGTCAACGCCGTCACGGGGCACCTCTCCTGGACGGACTTCACGGCCGAGCTCGTCCGCCTGCTGGGGTCCGCGAGCACGGTCACCCCGGGGCCGGACGCCGACCGGGAGCTCCGACGCCCCTGGCACTACGGCGCTGAGACCCTCGCCGCGGTCCTGCGCCCCGGGCCGGGCGAGGACTGGCGCACCGTGCTGGCCGCCATGACCGCCTGAGGCGCGGAGCGTTCCATCGAGCACGAGGCCCCCGGGAGCACCGTCCCCGGGGGCCTCGCCCTTTCCCGCTACTGCTCGACGTACTTCTTCAACACCTGCTGGTAGTCCGCGAATTCTGGCGAGGTGTGGAGCTTGTCGACGTTCTTGCCGAGGTAGACCATGCTCGGACAGGCGGCCTTCGCACTGCCCAGCAGCCGTTCGTTGCCGAGTTTCCGGCCCGTCCGGGCCTCGTAGACGGTGACGTTGTAGACGCCCCGGTAGAGCTTCAGCGAGTCCGTCGTGAACTTGCAGGTGGTCAGGAGGTCGCCCTCGTCCGGCTCGTCCAGGCACGCGAGCAACTGCACGCGGTGCGGGTCGAGCTTGTTCGCGCTCCAGTAGTCCGGCGCCTCCAGGGACGGGTAGACGGGGTGGGACGAGCCGGACTCGCTGATGTCGAACATCGCCACCGGATGCGGGCCCGGGCCGGTGTGCTCGGCGGCCTGCGGGAAGTACTTGCGCGCCAACGAGCCCCCGCAGCCGGACTCGAAGTCCGACAGGCTCCGCAGCGCCTTGTCGCTCGCGTGCGGTTCGAAGACCACCCAGTAGCCGCCGTACCCGATCGCCCCCACCATCGCCAGCGCGACCACCCGCAGCGCCCACGTGCGGCGCTGCCGCTGCGCCGGGGTGACGGCCTTCCCGTCCAGGGGCCCGCGCCTTCTGCGGACGACCGCGTACACGAGGTAGCCGAACGGGGCGACCGCCACGGCGGCGAACAGCACGCCGACGAAGGGGTTGCCGCCCTGGAACCCGAACACGGAGAACAGGACCGCGAGCGCGATGAGCAGAACTATCAACCTGGCCATGGACATGCCTTCCAATCGAGAGCAGGCCGAGACTACCGGGCGCGGACGGCGGCGGGCGCGGCCGTGTCGCGGAACCGGGACACGGCTGATGCGCGGCTGTTTCACGGAAATTCCCGGTCCTGATTCTCCGAACGCCTCTTCCGTACGCATTCGGTGGCTATTTCCGACGATCGCTCGAAAGCGGCTTGAGGAGGGGTGGAAATGCGTGGTTCGCCGTCGAGCCGGTGTGTTCCCATCGAGGTCGGGGACGGGCACCGGGTAGGTCAACAGGTAGGTGTGATCGCGGAGGTGATGGAGCGTCATGTCTGGAAACGAGAGCGTGGTGTGGTCGAGCGAGCAGGGTCTGGGCGGCCTCCCGGAGCACGTCCGGGGATTCGGCCTGATGCACGTGGCGATGCGGCGTGACGCGGCTCGCCTGTGCGCGGCGGCGCGGAGCGTACGGCCCGGAGGCGCACGGGCGTTGGGGGAGTGGTTCGGCCGGCTGCGCGCGGTGATCGACTGGCACCACCACAGCGAGGACGAGATCCTCTGGCCCT
The DNA here is from genome assembly GCF_042887525.1 of Kitasatospora sp. NPDC057936. Taxonomy (NCBI): domain Bacteria; kingdom Bacillati; phylum Actinomycetota; class Actinomycetes; order Kitasatosporales; family Streptomycetaceae; genus Kitasatospora; species Kitasatospora sp. NPDC057936. The sequence continues at coordinate 9,236 of NZ_JBHVPD010000002.1, read as the reverse complement.
ACCTGCGCGGGCACGTGCCCGGCTTCGATGGGAGCGGCGCGCTGGAACAGGACCACGGCGCCCTGGACCGCTCGATGAGCCGGGTGGCGGGCGTCCTGACCACCGGCCGGATCGAAGAACTCCCGGAGGCTGCCCAGGAGTTCGCAGACCTCGTCCGCGACCACCTGCGGCACGAGGAGCGCGTTGTCTTCCCGGTGCTCGCCGCCCTGGGCGTCGCGGAGTACGGCCGGGTCGAGCGGTGGATCATCGGGAGCGCCCCCGCCCAGGTGATGACCTACCTGCAGCCGTGGATGTTCGACGGCGCGGACGCGGCCTCGGTGGCCGCCGTCGCGGCGACCATCCCGGCGCCGGTGCGGCTGCTGGGCCGCACCGTCCTGGAACGCCGCTACCGGCGCACCCTGGCCCCGGTCCTGTGACCGGTCACCGCACCATCCGCGTCCCGAAGGAGTACCGATGAGCACCAACCGAACCGCACCACCCTCCACCTTCCAGGCCGGCTACGGCGCCCCCGTCGCCCCCGTCGCGGCCCAGGGCAAGGCCGCCGGGCCCGTGCTGGTGGCGGCGACCATCGCGATGGGCCTGATGGCGGGCCTGTTCTTCGCCTTCGACGTCTCGGTGATGCCGGGCCTCGCGAAGGGCGACGACCGCACCTACGTGACGGCGATGCAGAACATCAACAAGGCGATCGAGAACGGGCTGTTCGGCCTGGTCTTCGTCGGGGCCTTCGTGGCGACGGGCGTCGCCGCCTACCTCCAGTACAAGGCCGGCCGGCGCACCGCGGCGTTCTGGGCGGCGGCTGCGACCGTCCTGTACGTGGCCGCGCTGATGGTCACGATGGGTGTCAACATCCCGCTCAACAACCAGCTGGCGGCCGCCGGTGACCCGGCGCACATCACGGACTTCCACGGTGTGCGGGAGAAGTTCGAGGGCACCTGGGTGGCCACGAACATGCTCCGGACACTGCTGTGCACGGCGGGCCTGGCGGCCCTGACCCGTGCGCTGTTCCTCCACGGACGCGGCTCGCGCTGAGCGGACCCGCCCGACACGCGTGCCCGCCCGGACGGCTCCGGGCGGGCACGACGCTCCCTCAGCGGTGAACGCGAAGTCGACGTCGGTGACCTCGGCGTCAAAGCGGCACTCGACTCCCTGGTCGAGGAGCCACGGGTAGAGTGGGCGGGCGGGGTCGGGCCGACCGGATAATGGTCGGGTGATCAACAAGCACCTGCGCGTGGTCCTGGCCGAGGACTCCGTCGTCCTCCGCGACGGCATGGTCGAACTGCTCGGCGCCCGCGGCTGCGACGTCGTCGCCACCGCCGGGACGGCACCCGAGCTGCTGGCCGCCGTCGCCGAGCACCGGCCGGACGTGGCCGTCGTCGACGTCCGGATGCCGCCCACCCACACCGACGAGGGCATTCGTGCCGCCGTCGAGATCCGCGCGACGGCGCCGGGGGTCGGCATCCTGGTCTTCTCCCAGCACGTCGAAGCGGCCTGGGCAGCGCGCCTGCTGGCGGACGGCTCGGCGGGCGTCGGGTACCTCCTGAAGGAACGCGTGGCCCGCACCTCGGAGTTCGTGGACGCGCTGCACCGGGTCGCCGAGGGCGGCACGGCGCTCGACCCGGAGGTCGTCGCCCAGCTCCTTCGTGGCGGTCAGCGCAGCCGGGTGGACACCCTGACCCCGCGCGAGCGCGAGGTGCTGGAGCTGATGGCCCAGGGACACTCGAACCGCTCCATCGCCGGACTCCTGACGGTGTCGGAGCGCGCGGTGGAGAAGCACGTCGCCGCGGTGTTCGCCAAGTTCGGCCTGCACGCGACGGAGGCCGACAACCGGCGGGTGAAGGCGGTCCTCACCTATCTGGCAGAGAACGGGAGTTGACAGCCTCGACCGCCTTGTCGGCCGCACCGGCCCGGGGGACCCCGTCGACCGCGACGCAGATGCCGAACACACGGTCGTGACCGGTCCAACCGTTGACGCGGCCCCGGTTGTTGCTGATCTGCACGCGCCGCTTCGCCGGATCGAGGGACGACACCAGATGCAGGTACACCGTCCCGGCGACGCGGGCGAGGACGATGTCCCCGGGCTCCAGCTTCGACGGGTCGACCGGGGTGACGGTCACCAACTGGCGGCTGCGGATCAGCGGGACCATCGACGAGCCGCTCGGCCGGAATTCCACGGTGGCCCCGCCGGCGACCCTGGCCGCCACCGCATCCAATGCACCCATCCGGTGATCGTGGCAGATCCGGCCGGATCGGCCTACCGATTTTTGCCGTCGGACCTGCCGTCGGACCTGCCGGCGGGGCGACGCTGGTTCCTGCAGGTTCGTTGGGAGGTTCGTTAGGGCGCGTGAACTCGTAGGGGCGTTCAGAGGTGCGTCGGCAGCTCCGCGGTGATGACCGTCGGTCCGCCGGGCGGACTGTCGATGCGCAGGACGCCGTCCACCGCCGCGAGCCGCTCGGCCAGACCGGTCAGGCCGGTGCCACCGCCAGGTGCGGTGCCGCCGCCGGGTCCGGTGCCGGGTGCGGGTCGGGTGCCGAGTGCTGCGCCGCCCCGGCCGTCGTCACGGACGATGAGGCGGATCCGGCCGTCTGCGGCGTGCGCGGTGAGCTCGGCCGCCTGCGCGCCGCTGTGCTTGGCGACGTTGGTGAGCAACTCGGCGGCGCAGAAGTAGACGGCCCGCTCGACGGCCGGGTCCGGGCGCTCCCGCAGGTCGAGACTGACGTCGACCGGCACGGGCGAGGTGGCGGTGAGCCCCGGCAGTGCCTCCCCGAGGCCGCCGTCCAGGGCCACCGGGTGGATGCCCCGGGTGAGGCGGCGCAGCTCGGCGATGGTGTCGTCGGTCTGGCCGCGGGCGCGGTCGACGAGGGTGCGCAGCCGTTCGGCGTCCGGCGGCGCTCCGGTGAGGGTGTCGTCGGCCAGGGAGAGCGTGATGGCGAGGGCGACCAGCCGGGCCTGGGTGCCGTCGTGCAGGGCGCGCTCCAGGCGGCGGAGCTGGTCGGTGTTCTCCGCGAGCAGGACGGCCCGGGCGCTCTCCAGCTCCCGGACGCGCTGCTGGGCGCGGGCCGGGCCCAGCAGCAGCCGGGCGAGCCACCGGTTCAGGTCGCCCGTCGCCCGGACGGCGGCGGGCACGGTGGTGAGGAGGGCCAGGCCGGCCAGCGGCGCCGTGTCCAGCCAGTCGACCGGGTGCGGTCCGTCCAGGAAACGCACCCAGAGCGGGAAGCCGATCAGCCAGCCGCACGCGAGGGGAAGCCCCACGGCGGCGGCGAACCCGAGGGTGCCGACCGGGAGCCGCAGGACGAGGTAGAGCAGCGTCCGCCACGCGACGGGATCGGTCAGCACGACCCGGCCGCGGGCGAACACGCCCTTGGGCCGCGGCAGCCGGGCCGGCCGCTCGACGTACGCGCCCAGCAGCCGGCCGACCAGCCACCGGTGCAGTGTGCCGATCCCGCGCGCGCCGAGCAGCGCGGCGACGACGAACGGCAGGCCGAGCACGGTGAGCGACAGCAGCGCCCCCGCGTAGAGGACGGCGACCGCGTACAGGCTGCCGAGCAGCGCGAGCGGCAGGCCGAGGACGGCGAACGCCCATTCGCCCTTGCGCACGGAGAGGTACGGCCGCCGCTCCCTCGATGCAGTCTCAGTCACGCCCGCCGCCGGCCAGCTCCGTCGCCGGACCCGCGATCGCCCGCAGACCCGTCACCAGGATCCCCGGAACGGTGAGCGCCACCGCGCTCGCCACGATCCACCCGCACGCGCCCACCGGGACGGACGGCACCGCCGAACCCGTCACCGCTCGGCTGAACGCCGCCGACGCCGCCCCCGCCACCGCCGCGCCCAGCAGCACGCCCAGCGCCGCCGTCAGCACCGCCTCCGCACCGAGCATGCGCATCAGCAGCCCACGCGTCGCGCCGACCAGCCGCAGCAGCGCGAACTCGCGGCGCCGCTCGGCGGTCACGGCGACCAGGGTGTTCAGGGTGGAGACGGTCGCAAAGCAGATCAGCAGCCCCAACTCGGCCTGGCGCAGCCAGACGTCCGTCGCGGAGGTGACGCTGCCCGCGCTCGCCCGTGCGGCGTGCCCGGCGGTACTTGTCATGATCGACATGGTGCCCGAAAGCCCGACCAGCAGGGCGACCGGCACCACAGCGGACGACAACCGCCGCGCGTACCCCCGCATGTTCGCATCGGCGAGCCACCCCGCACCGGGGACCAGCACCCGTATCGGTGCGCCCAGGACGGCCACCAACACACGCGCTATGAGCGGCCCCAGCAGCGCCGCCGCGACCAGCAGCACGAGCGAACCGAGCAGCGCCGCCTGAGCGGCCTTGTCCAGATCCTCCGCGGACCTGGTCGCGGCCAGCCGCAGCAGGAGCCCGCCACCCACCAGCGCACCGGCCCCGGCAAGCAGCCGCAGCACACCCGTCCGCCCCTGCTCGGTCGAGCTCGCGGTCAGCGCGGCCGCCGGCGCGATCCGCGAGATCCGCCGCGCGGCCACCGCCGACGCCACCAGGCCGACGACCAGTGCGGCGGCGACCGCGACCAGTATCGGCACCGGACTGCCCGGCACCCGCACACCCGGCGCCGCCATCCCGCGCCGCTGCAACGCGGCCAGGAACCAGCGGGCCGACACCGACCCCAGGGCCCAGGCCGGCACCGCCACCAGCAGCGTCGTCGCGAGCACCTGGCCGCGCACCAGCCGCCGCGCCTGCCGGGGCGTGGCCGCTATCGTCCGCAGCAGCGCCAGCTCGCGGTTCTGCTGCCGGAGGGCGAAGCCGAGCGCGTTCACCACGACGAAGAACGACACCAGCACGGCGATCTCACCGAACGCACCGGCGATCACCATCACCCCCGGCCCGGCGACGGCCTTCCGGGCAGCCGCCGGAGCGGCGGCCTGGGCGGCGATCAGCGAACCGAAGAGCGTCACGGCGGCGATGGCGAGGAGCAGCGCGACCGCCAGACCGACGAAGGCGGCCGGCCGCCGGCGCAGCTGCCCGAGCGCGATCGAGACCACGGCCCTCACCCGCCCAGCCGGCTCAGCCGCTCGCCGACCTGGGCGGCCGTTGGCCGCTCCAGCTCGTCGACCACCACGCCGTCGGCCAGCAGCACCACCCGGTCCGCGTACCCGGCCGCGACCGGATCGTGCGTCACCATCACGCACGTCTGCCCGTCCTCGTCCACCCCCGCCCGGAGCAGGGCCAGGACCTCGTGGCCCGTGGCCCGGTCCAGCGCCCCCGTCGGCTCGTCCGCGAACAGCACCTCCGGCCGGCTCACGAGCGCCCGGGCGATCGCCACCCGCTGCTGCTGCCCACCCGACAGCTGCCCCGGCCGGTGCCGCTCCCGCCCCGCCAGCCCCACCCTCGCTATCGCCTCCAAAACCAGACCCCGGGCCGGCCGTTCACCACCCAGCCGAGCCGGCAGCTCGACGTTCTGCGCGACCGTCATCGCCGGCATCAGGTTGAACGCCTGGAACACGAACCCCACCCGGCTGCGCCGTACCTGCGCCAACCGCCGCTCCGGCAGTCGCGACACCTCCGTCCCGCCCCACCAGACCGACCCCCGGGAGGGCCGGTCCATGCCCGCCAGACAGTGCAACAAGGTGGTCTTCCCGGACCCGGACGGCCCCATCACCGCCGTGAACGTCCCGGGCGCGAAGCCCACCGACACCCCGCGCAACGCCCGCACGGCACCCGAGCCGCGACCGTACTCCCGGTACAGCCCCTCGGCCCGCGCGGCGAGGACCGCCGTCCCCGGATCCATCGTCATCTCAGCCATGCCTCAATCCTGGGCGGGCGGAGCGCCGAAAACGATCGTGCTGGCACCCGAATCCGGGGTTCGGAAAACCGAACCCCCAGGTGGGGAGGTAGGTACCGGCCGCGGGTCTTCCACCGGGAGGGGCCCTGACGGCTGAGGCGCCCTGCCAACTCGGGCGTCCTGACGGCTCAGGAATCCTGACGGCTCAGGAATCCTGACGGCTCAGGAATCCTGGACGACCATCCTGCCCTGGGCACCGTCCTCGGACACGAAGGCGAACAACCTCGGCGCCGCGCCCAGGTTGAGCCGGAACGGCACCCAGTTCGAGTCCAGCTGCAGCAGCAGTCGCCAGGGGCCGCCGTCCGGCCACTCGTCCCCCTGGAAGAACAGTGGCGTCCCGCCGATCTTGTCGCCGTCGATCCGCTCGACGTAGCGGTCGCGGTCGGCGGCCGGCAGGGCTTCGAGTTCCTCATCCGTCATGGGAGCGGGCTCGGAGACGGGCCGCAGATCGACGGTGAACTCCACGGCCGACCCGTCGTCGCCGTACAGGCCGGGGCCGGTCTCCAGTGGCAGGGTCGTGAGCGGAAGCACCGGGCCGGCAAGGTCGCCAGCTGGCTGCACGATCACCGCGTTCTCACCGCCGTCGGGGTCGATGACGTCGGGATCGAAGAAGTCCTCCTCGTGATCGGCGTGGGTCACGAAGAGGTAGGCCACCTTCCCGTCCCCGGCCGCTCCGAGCACCGGGCCCAACTCGACCTGGCCGACGAACCGCATCGGCCGGTCCCATGCCGTGCTGACCGGCCACTGCGGGCCGGTCAGCCACACCGGTTGGCCGCCGAACTTGGTCGTCGGCGTGGAGACCGGACGGTCGGCCGCGGAATAGCCGTCGATGCGCAGCGATGTTCCCATGACCGGCATCATGCCAAGCGAGGATTCCAGTCCTGGAGCAGGAGCCCGGCCTCCGTGCGTGCCGCCTCGTCGGGTTCCGCGTCCGAGGCGAGTTCCGTTACGAGGCCTTCGAAGTACTCCTGGTCCTCGTCCGACCGCAGGCAGACGTTGAGGATCGCGTCGCCGAGGTGGTCGGTGGTGTCGACGTCGGCCCCGGCGAAGGCCGCGAGGACCAGTCGCAGGCCCAGGAGATCGCGCCGCCTGAGCAGCGCCTCCGCCGTCCTCTGTGTGACGGCCGTGTCGTGGCCGTCCTGCAGGAGGCGGCGGAGGACCGCCGCGACTTCGGGTACGTCCGCGTGGGCGGCGAGCTGCCGGCCGGCGTTCGCCCGGTCCGACCAGGACGGCGAGGTGGAGGCGCGCAGCGCCGCGTTCAGCATGGAGCCATCCTGGCACGGGCTCACGGGAGGGCGATCGTGGTGATCAGGATGCCGCCGGCGTGGTGCCAGTGGCCGGTGAGGGTTTGTCCATCCCGGTGGGTGGTGAAGGTCCCGTCAGGGCACACCGTCACGGGCATCTCGACGAGCGGGGCCCACTGCCGGGTCAGCGGGTACCAGGCCTTGTAGACGGCCTCCTTGGTACTGAACAGCAGCCGGTCCCAGGGGACGAGGCCCGGAGGCAACTGCGCCAGACCGGCTCGCTCGGCGGCGGAGGCGGTGAGCCCCAGGATGCCGACCGGCAGCGGCCGAGCCGGCTCGGCGTCGATGCCGAGCGAGGCGAGCCGCCCGGCCGGCGCGACCGCACACGCGGTGTACCCGTCGCAGTGCGTGATGCTGCCGACCACGCCGTCCGGCCACACCGGTGCACCCCCGGCCCCGGGCAGCAACGGCGACGGTGCGAAGCCGAGTTGCCCGAGCGCCCGCCGCGCGAGCGTACGGGCGACGGTGAATTGCCGCGTGCGCCGCTCCGGCCGCCCCGCGACGTGCGCGGCCTCGGCCGGGAGGAGCGGCGCCTGTGGCCCGTCCCCGAACGCCTCCGCCCACCGGACAGGGCCGCGCGCGGCGCCGCGCATCGGCAGGGCGGGCGGCGCCGCGGCGGTGATCACGCGCTCGTGCCCTTGGCGTCGTCCCGGTGGGTGTCGAGGTGGGTGTCGAGGTGGGCTCGGAGCTGGGTGAGGGCGCGCTGGGTCTGCTGGGAGTGCTTGAAACCGAGGTGGGCGACCTTGTCGAGGAGGGCGGGCCAGCCGTGGGGGGTGCTGGTGAAGGTGATGGTCAGCCGGGTGCGGGCGCCGTCGTCGACGGGGGTGAGGGTGTAGGAGAAGTCGCCGGTGAAGTGGCCGGAGAGAGTGGTGGTGAGCTGGCGCTCGGCGTCGACGTGGGTCGTGGTGGCGGTGAAGCGCAACTTCGGCCCGGGCTTGCCGACACCGTTGGGGTGGACGGTGATCCGGGAGGTGCCGCCCTTGTGCTGGGGGGCGGTGGGGCCGGGCTGGAAGGTGTTGTGGGGGGTCCACCAGTTGGCGGCGCCGTTGAGCTCGGCGACGAGGGCGTGCCAGACGCGGTCGGTGGGGTGGTTGAGGATGGTCTCGTCGATGACGTCGATGGTGTGCACGGCAGTTGACCTCGCCTTCGGTTTTGTGTGTGTGTGGGTTAGTTGTGGGTGGTGTGGGTGGTGTTTTGGGTGGTGGTGGTTTGGTAGTTGGTGTGGTCGAAGTGGTTGGTTTGTTTGTGGTAGGTGTGGGTGTAGGTGGGCCAGATGGTGGGGTTGTTGCCGTGGGTGTCGTGGTACCAGCTGTGGCAGTTGCCGGTGTTCCAGACGGTGTTTTTGAGTTTGTTTTGGAGTTGGGTGTTGTAGTGGGTTTGGGCTTGGTGGCGGGGGTGGAGGCTGGTGATGTTGTGGGTGGTGGTGGTTTTGAGGGCTTGGATGATGTAGGTGATTTGGGCTTCGATGATGACGGTTTGGGAGGAGTGGCCGAGGGTGGTGTTGGGGCCGAGGAGCATGAAGAGGTTGGGGTAGCCGTGGATGGTGGTGCCGCGGTGGGCTTGGATGCCGTGTTGTGTCCAGGTTTGGTTGAGGGTGGTGCCGTTGGCGTTGTGGATGCGGTGGGTGATGGGTTGGTTGGTGGGGGTGAAGCCGGTGGCGAGGATGATGGTGTCGATGTGGCGGGTGGTGCCGTCGGTGGTGGTGATGTGGGTGGGGCCGATGTTTTTGATGGGGGTGGTGATGATGTTGACGTTGGGTTGTTGGATGGCGGGGTACCAGGTGTTGGAGAAGAGGAGGCGTTTGCAGCCGATGGTGTAGTCGGGGGTGAGGAGGGTGCGGAGGTGGGGGTCGGGGACGGATTTTTTGAGGTGGGTGGTGGCCATGTTTTTCATGGCGGTGGTGCGGGTGGGGCGGGACATGAAGTAGGCGATGATTTCGCGGCCGTGTTTGTTGAAGTTGCGGCGGAATTGCTGGTAGCCGGGGAGGTGTCGGAGCATCCAGGTGTGGCGGGGGGTGTTGGGTTTGTCGGGTTTGGGGGCGATCCAGGGTGGGGTGCGCTGGTAGAGGTCGAGGCGTGCGGCTTGGGGTTGGATGTGGGGGAGGAATTGGATGGCGGAGGCGCCGGTGCCGA